>NZ_JACFPX010000067.1:0-265 GCF_016101765.1 Gilliamella sp. B14448G11
ATGTGCTCTTGTCCGCGCTTATCATCCATCCGCAGTTTGTTGTTAGCAGGGGTACGAATTACATTTCGGTGTTTGTTTATGGCGGTCACATGGTCAGGGTGTTGGCTGTCATGCATCGCATGTGCAATATAAGGTCGGTCCGGATTACCGTTAGTAAAGGCAACCGCAACTTCTGTGCCATCAATCAGTGGAAAGTGAAAACCATAGGTACTGCCGGCATACGGTTTAGCCAGTCTTAACCATAAACTCTCTTCACCGTTTCGCC
>NZ_JACFPX010000018.1:0-60096 GCF_016101765.1 Gilliamella sp. B14448G11
TCAAAATTTTTGACCTTGCTCACTCACACCTTTTTCGTCTGCTTATCGCTGACGCCGTGTCAGTGGATGCGCATTATAGGCACTTCATTTTTTTTGGCAAGCAAAAAAGTTCAAATATTTATTCGTTTGGACAACCTTTAAACACCAAAAACATTAAAACTTTGATATTTATCAAGATTATATTCAGTTAATTTTTTGATTAATTTTTCAACGGACTGATTATAAGTCGTACTTAATATGATATTTGCTTTATTAAATGAAGATATTTTGTCTACCTCATATTTATCTTTTAATAAATTATATACCCGTGTTGCAATTGCATAACCTGAATCAATAAAGTTTACTTGAGGAAAAATCATCTGCAGCTCTTCTTTAATAAAAGGATAATGAGTACATCCAAGAACAATTGTGTCAGGAATAGTTTGTAAACTGAGCCATGGATGCATCAACTCTTTTAAATGTTGCATATCTACAGCAATACCTTGTAATTTATTTTCTGCTATAAGTGCTAATTCAGATAGACCTAATAATTTAACTGAACAATGATTAGCATATTGTTTAATTAAATTTGTTGTATAAGCCCTTTCAATGGTTGCTTTTGTTGCCAATAATCCTATGCACTTATTTTTTGTTAGTAAGCTTGCAGGTTTAATAGCAGGAACTACACCCACTATAGGAAAAAGAAATTTAGCGCGCAAACTAGGTAGGCAAATTGTACTAGCAGTATTGCATGCAATAACCGCTAAATCAATTTGTTGAAACTTAGTAATGGTTTTTATAACAGAATTAACTCTATTAACTAGAAACTCTGGAGATTTATCACCATAAGGAAACATTTCATTATCAAACGCATAAATATACCGCGCATTAGGCATTTTATTGTAAATTTCATTATAAACAGATAATCCACCAATGCCAGAATCAAACACTAACACCACAGGAGATTGTTTTATAATATTCATATTAAATTAAACTTTATTAGATAATAAATAGAAAACGCACAATATCGTAAATTGAATAGAAATTAATGCAAGTAATTTTATCTGTATCAAAATTTATTCAATATTTTATAGTTATTAAGATAGACGTCTAGATGGTAAAACTGCTAAAATAGATTACCAGAAATTAGGTATTATATTTCGATTACTAAACACAATTAAGTCAAAAGGTATTCTATGTCAGAATTTTTATTTACATCTGAATCTGTTTCAGAAGGTCATCCAGATAAAATTGCCGATCAAATATCTGATGCCGTACTTGATGCAATCTTAAAGCAAGATCCAAAGGCTCGCGTTGCTTGCGAGACGTATGTAAAAACAGGTATGGCATTAGTTGGCGGTGAAATTACGACTTCTGCTTGGGTAGATATAGAAGAATTAACAAGAAAAACAATTAATGATATTGGTTATACCAGTTCAGAAATGGGATTTGATGCAAATTCTTGTGCTGTATTAAATGCAATTGGTAAACAATCTCCCGATATTAATCAAGGTGTAGATAGAGAAGATCCATTGGAACAAGGTGCCGGTGACCAAGGTATTATGTTTGGTTATGCAACTAATGAAATGCCTAATCTAATGCCTGCAGCAATCAGCTATGCTCATGATTTGATGCGCCGCCAAGCTGAAGTAAGAAAAAATGGTACGCTTCCATGGTTAAGACCTGATGCAAAAAGCCAAGTCACATTAATTTATCAAAATGGACAAATAAAAGGGGTCGATACAATCGTTTTATCAACCCAACATTCGGATGGAATTGAACAAAAGGTTATACAAGAGGCAGTAATGGAGGAAATCATTAAACCGACATTGCCTGCCGAATGGTTAACCTCAAGAACTAAATATTTTATTAATCCAACTGGGCGATTTGTTATTGGGGGTCCAATGGGAGATTGTGGATTAACTGGTCGAAAAATCATTGTAGATACTTATGGTGGTGCAGCCCATCACGGTGGTGGAGCTTTTTCAGGAAAAGATCCTTCAAAGGTTGATCGCTCAGCGGCTTATGCAGCAAGATATGTTGCTAAAAATCTTGTGGCAGCAGGGCTTGCTGATAAATGTGAATTGCAAATTTCTTATGCAATTGGTGTTGCTAACCCTACTTCTGTTTATGTTAATACTTTTGGTACTGAGAAAATTGGACACGATAAAATTGTCTCGTTAATCAAAGAATTTTTTGATCTAAGACCTTATGGGCTAATTCAAATGCTTGATCTGATTCAACCAATTTATCAAAAAACTGCAACCTACGGTCATTTTGGTCGGGATATATTTCCTTGGGAAAAAACCGATAAAGCAGCACTACTTCGCGATGCAGCAGGATTATAAACGCATACCAATTTATTTACATAATCAGGTAATGGCTTGTTTAAGAGGATACTTACTTCAAGCCAATCGCCTGCTACACACTGAATATAAAGAACCAAAAATTAGTTATAAATCAAAAGGCAGCATTGCAGGTAGTGCAGTATTAAATTGTTGGGAAATTCAACTTAACATCACAATGCTTTGTGAAAATGGGGAAAATTTTATTGAGGAGGTTGTTCCTCATGAATTAGCTCATCTTATTACCTTTCAAATCTATGGAAAAGTAAAACCTCATGGTAAAGAATGGCAATATATCATGTCAGAAATAATGAAGAAGCCCCCTAAAGTTACCCATAATTTTAATTTTAAACGTTACGAGTATGTATATATATGTGATTGCCAAGAACATTATTTATCACCAATAAGACATAATAAAATTAAAAAGAATAAAACTAGTTATCAATGTCGTAAATGCGGTACTATACTTAAACTTAAAAATATTATTTAATTATTAAAATAAATTATGCCTAAATTTGATACACACTTTTACAAAAGCTCTATGTTTATTGTGATTCTGAGCATTTTTCTATATATTACAGGTAACTTTTGGCTTCCGTTATACAATAACTTAACTGTTAGCTTAGTTGAACATTTACAGTCATTATTCTTATTATTTATGTGTTGTTACACATATCATTATGCTAAAAGCGTTAAGAATCATACAACCCTTTTTAAATTCTGGATTTGGACAATATTTTGGTGGTTTATGCTTTTTGGTCGAGGCATTAGCTGGGGACGGGATTTTTTCCCTGATGTTCCCCGTATTTATTATAAAATTATTGCCAGTATTATCATTGCAATCCCATTATTAACTATATTTTTGCCAACTATTCGTCAAGAAATAGTTCGTCGATATAAATATGAGACAATTCCCGTTTGGCATTTATTTTTTGCATTTCTTTTTTTAGGTATTGCTGACGTTGCTGAACATAGACGTTTAGGATATGAATTTTTAGTTTTAGAACCTACTCGAAAAGATCTAATTGAAGAGTTGATGGAAATACCATGTCTTTTAAGTTTAGCATTAACAACTTTCTATATGCAGAAAAATGAACAAAAGAGGTTAAATAAGTCATGTTAAGCTATCGGCATAGCTATCACGCAGGAAATCATGCAGATGTATTAAAACATATTGTATTAACATTATGCATCAACGCATTAAAAGAAAAAGAAAAACCTTTTTTATATTTAGATACACATTCTGGCGCTGGTAGATATTTGTTGAAAAGTGAGCATTCGGAAAAAACTGGAGAATATTTATCAGGGATTAATCTGCTATGGCAACAACCTAATATACCGGAATTGCTTAACACTTATCTATCTGTAATAAAAAGGTATAATCCTTTTAGTGAGTTAAAATATTATCCAGGATCACCTTTAATTGCTAAACAATTATTACGACAACAAGACAAGCTTAATTTAACAGAATTACATCCTACAGATTATCCATTATTACGTCAGGAATTTAGTAAAGATAAAAGAGCAAAAGTGTTACGTGAAGATGGTTTTGCACAATTAAAATCTAAGCTACCACATCAGTTTCGTCGTGGGATTATTTTAATTGATCCGTCTTATGAAATTAAAGACGATTATCAAATAATACCTAAAGCATTATTTGAAGTTTATAAACGTTTTGCAACGGGTGTTTATCTAATTTGGTATCCAGTTGTATCACGAACACAAACTCAAAAAATGATTGATAGTATTATTAAATTAGGAATTAGACGAATTTCACAATTTGAATTAGCAATAAAACCAGATAATAATCAGAAAGGTATGACTGCTTCAGGAATGCTAGTGATTAATCCACCATGGAAATTACATGAACAAATGCAAACAATATTACCATGGCTAAAAAATACCTTAGATGTTGAGAAAACTGGTAGTTTTATTGCGAAAGAGCTGGTTTCGGAATAATATCAATTTTATTAAAAATGCGAGTAACGATCTCGCATTTTTAATATGAATGTCTATAGTAAATTTACTTTTTGTCTAGATGTTTCAAGAAAACACCACGTTTAAGTAATATTAAGAGAAAAAATGACAAGAAAATAGATAAATCCATAAAATAACAGTCAATAACAGAGACATAAATACTGCCGCAGAACCATAGTCCTTTGCTCGTCCAGATAATTCATGTCTTTCGCTACCGATTCGATCGACAACGCATTCAATAGCACTGTTAAGTAATTCTACAATCATAACAAAACCTATTGAGCCAAGTAATAAAATTCGCTCATAAATGGTAAAATCAATTAACATAACTATAATATAAGCTACCAATAACAAAATTAATTCTTGTCGAAATGCCGTTTCATATTTAATTGCAGATTTAAAACCTTTTAGAGAATACTTTGTGGCATTAACAATGCGCTGTAATCCTGTCGATTTTTCCATTATAAATTATCTCACATAACCATAATTCATTAATCGTTGAAATCTTCTTTCAAGTAAAGCCGATAAATCCATATTTTCAAGTTCATCAAGATCACTAAGCAATTGTTTTTTTAATGATGCAGCTACTTTTGCATAATCACGATGCGCCCCACCAAGTGGCTCCGGTACAATTGCATCAATAAGATTTAGTTTAAGTAATTTATCAGCGGTCATGTTCATTGCTTCAGCCGCTACAGATGCTTTATCAGCACTTTTCCATAAAATAGATGCACAACCTTCAGGCGAAATAACTGAATAAGTACTATATTGCATCATATTAACTTTATCTGATACGCCAATAGCAAGTGCACCTCCAGACCCACCTTCACCAATAACAGTACAAATTGTAGGTACTTTAAGACGTGACATTTCTCGCAAATTTCTGGCAATAGCCTCAGCTTGGCCGCGTTCTTCCGCTCCAATTCCAGGATATGCGCCAGGAGTATCAATAAAAGTAATAATAGGTAATTTAAAACGCTCCGCTAATTGCATTAGCCTTAATGCTTTGCGATAACCTTCTGGAGCAGGCATACCAAAGTTACGATATATCTTCTGTTTGGTTTCTCGTCCCTTTTGATGTCCGATAACCATAACTGTACGTTCATCAATACGAGCGATACCACCAACTATTGCTTTATCATCGGCATATGCACGATCACCAGCCAACTCATCAAAATCAGTGAAAATCTCTTTTATGTAATCTAGTGTATAGGGTCTATTGGGGTGTCTAGCTAATTGTGCTACATCCCAGGGCGATAGGTTTGCAAATATTTTTTTTGTTAACTCACGGCTTTTTCGATTTAATTGTTTAATCTCTTTATCTAAATTTAGATCTAATTCAACTTGTTGAGAATCAATATTCTTTAAGGAATTAATTTTTGCTTCTAATTCCGCTATCGGCTTTTCAAATTCCAAAAAATTGTTCATAACGCTTATGATTGCCTCTTATTTTATTTGTATTTCCTAAAAAATACATCATTAACTACAGTATACTGACTATTTCTTAAGATAAAATTAAGTCAATTCTACTATGTAATACTTATTGAAGTCACCAATATTTATATCAATTTACTTCAATTATCTAAAAATAAAGTCACTAATTTTTAATAATAGTGACTTTAATTGATCTGATCTTTTAAATCAATAACACTCAATTGATAGGTAATTATTTAGTTATTATTTGTCAAACTCAAATTCAATGCGATCGTTACCAAGTAATGTTTTTAATTCTACAATTAAAGCATCTTCTGGTATTATTCGCCATGTAGTACCAAATTGAATACGAACTACAGAATCATCACGATGATAATATAAATTAACTGGTACACTTCCATGACGATAAGGTTCAAAAATTTGTTGTAATCGTTGTAATATTGAACGATTAGCTTCAATTTCAGTTAATGTAATAGCAAGACCTTTTACATATTTTGCTCGAGCATCTTTTAAATCTACAATATCTCGTACTGACATTTTGAGTCCACCATTAAAATCATCGTGACTAACTTGTCCTGACACAATGAGAATTTTATCTTTTACGAGTAGATGCCCGAATTTTTCCAAAGAATCGGCAAACAGCATGCCATCAATACGACCAGAACGGTCATCTAGAGTAAACAAACCAATCTTATTACCTTTTTTAGTTATCCTAACTCTAGCATCAGCAACTATACCTGCAAAAGTTGCAAGTTTTCCCCAACCAGTAGGAGAAGCCTCGCTTATTCGTAACCCTCCGGAATAACGATTCAATTCCTTTAAATACTGAGTTACTGGATGGCCTGTTAAATATAGTCCTAATGCTTCTCGCTCACCATCTAATAATACTTGAGCAGGTAATTCGGGAACTGCAGCATAAGCATGTTCAACTTGCTCTGGCTCCTCGGCTAAAACACCGAACATATCTTCTTGTCCGATATCTTGGGCTTTGGCATATTGATCTGCGGCTTGCATCGCATCATTAATACTATGTAAAATTGCTGCTCGATGTGGTCCTAATTTGTCAAAAGCTCCAGCCATAGTTAGCTTTTCAAGTATCCGGCGATTGATTTTCTTCATGTCTGTTCTGGCACAAAGTTCAAAGATATTTTTAAAATATCCTCCACTGTTACGAGCTTCAACAATAGCTTCAATTGGTCCTTCACCAACCCCTTTTATAGCACCTATACCGTAAACAATCTCACCCTTATCATTCACATGAAAATGGTAAAGACCACTATTAATATCAGGAGGATTAACTTTTAATCCCATTCTTAAACATTCATCAACTAAACCAACGATTTTGTCAGTATTATCCATATCAGCCGTCATCACTGCTGCCATAAATTCAGCCGGATAGTGTGTTTTTAACCACAATGTTTGATAAGAAACAAGTGCATAAGCAGCAGAATGAGATTTATTAAATCCATAACCAGCAAACTTTTCAACTAAATCGAATATACGCATCGCAAGTTCGCCATCAACACCTTGTTTTTCTGCTCCTTCTTTGAACACAGAGCGCTGTTTTGCCATTTCTTCAGGTTTTTTCTTACCCATAGCTCGACGCAATAAATCGGCCCCACCTAACGTGTAACCAGATAAGGTTTGAGCGATCTGCATAACTTGTTCTTGATATAAAATAATACCATAGGTTGGATCTAATATTGGTTTTAATGACTCATGTTGGTATTTTATATCGGGATAAGAAACATCTTCCCGACCGTGTTTACGATCGATAAAATTATCTACCATGCCAGATTGTAGTGGACCAGGACGAAACAGTGCTACTAACGCTATCATATCCTCAAAACAGTCTGGTTTTAAACGCCGAATCAAATCTTTCATTCCTCTAGATTCCAGCTGGAATACAGCTGTTGTTTCGGCTTTTAACAACAACTCAAAAGAATCTTTATCATCAAGTTCTATACGATTGATATCAACTGGCGGCTGACCATTTCTCAACTGACGTTCATTAATCATTTTAATTGCCCAATTAATAATGGTTAATGTACGTAGTCCTAAAAAGTCAAACTTTACCAGTCCAGCATATTCAACATCATTTTTATCAAACTGAGTTACAGGATGATTTCCCTCTGTATCACAATAAATTGGTGCGAAATCCGTAATCTTAGTCGGTGAAATCACCACCCCACCAGCATGTTTACCCGCATTTCGTGTGACCCCTTCTAATTGACGTGCAATGTCAATTAATGATTTAATCTCTTCATTATTATCGTATAAATCTTGGAGTTGAGGTTCAACTTCAAAAGCTTTTGCTAGAGTCATTCCTGGATCAAGTGGAATTAATTTAGAAATACGATCAACAAATCCATAAGGATGTCCTAGTACTCGACCGACATCACGTATTACCGCTTTAGCTGCCATCGTACCAAAAGTGATAATTTGTGAAACAGCATCCCGACCGTACATATCAGCAACATGGTCGATAACCAGATCGCGTTTTTCCATACAAAAGTCGACATCAAAGTCAGGCATTGAAACACGTTCGGGATTCAAGAAACGTTCAAACAGCAAATCAAAAGCTAACGGATCTAAATCAGTAATTTTTAAAGCATAAGCAACGAGAGAGCCCGCACCAGATCCACGTCCAGGTCCGACAGGAATATCATTATCCTTTGACCATTGAATAAACTCCATAACTATCAGGAAATAGCCAGGAAAGCCCATCTGATTAATGACGTTTAATTCTGTTTCCAAGCGTTCGTCATATTCCGATCTTCTTTGTTTTCTTGTTTCAGGATCGGGAAATAAAAATTCAAGTCTTTCTTCTAAACCGATTTTTGATTTATATACTAAAAAATCTTCAGTTGACATATCTCCAGTTGGAAATTTAGGTAAAAAGTATTCACCAAGTCGAATTGTAACATTACATCGTTTTGCTATTTCAACGCTATTTGCCAAAGCTTCAGGAATATCCGAAAATAGGTCACACATTTCTTGTTCACTACGAAGATACTGTTGAGACGAGTAGTTTTTAGGGCGATTAGGATCTTCAAGTGTATTACCATCATGAATGGCCACACGAATTTCATGAGCTTCAAAATCTGAGGATTTTAAAAATCTAACATCATTGGTAGCAACAACAGGTAATTGATGTTGTTCGGCAAGTTTTACGGCCGTATGAATGAATAATTCTTCATTAGTACGACCCGTTCGTACCAGTTCAAAATAAAAATGATTAGGAAAATTTTCAAAATAAAAATTAATTCCATTATCAATTATTGCCTGATTATTACGAGTAATGCCAATACCAATATCACTTTCTCTTCCAGCTAAAACAATTAATCCTGCTCTATGCTCAACCAGCCATTGTTGATCTACTACAGGCATATCACCAATATAGCCACGCTGATAAGCTTTAGAAATTAATAAAGTAAGATTTTGATATCCCTCATTTGTTGCAGCTAATAATGTTAACTGATAGATATCATCTGATAGTTGAGGATTTTTAATAACTAAATCGGCACCAATAATAGGTTTAATTCCTTTGGACATTGCAGAACCATAAAATTTAACCAGTCCGCAAAGATTTGTAAAATCAGTGATCGCAAAAGCTGGCATCTGTAATTTGCTCACTTCACTAACTAATGTACCGACTTTAGCAATTCCATCAATCATGGAAAAATCGCTATGTAGATGAAGATGAATAAATTTGGGTTCTGCCATAATTACCAGAAATAAAAATGATATAAAAATTGGTTTGCATTATAACACAAGCAAGATGAATATTCTTATTCTGTTTACATGCACAAATTTATATAAAGTCGTAATAATAGAAATTCCCGTACGCAATATCAACGAGAACTTTTTAACTGTAGATAACATAATCTAAATAGAGTTTTTAATGTTTTTTACGACGTAATCGTTCTGCATTTAATACTTTTATTGCGGAAAATACTTTTTTTGGGTTAACTTCAGCAGGTGAGTTATAGATCGATTCACCTTCAGCACAAGATAATAAAACTGCTTTTATCAAGTCATCATAATTAACATCAATTAAATCTATTTCTGAAAGAGTTGTTGGTAATCCAACTGATGCACAAAATGTATAAACAGTATCAATCATATCTGGATCGCTGTCTATCAACATTAAAATTGCTAAGGTACCTATCGCGATTTTTTCACCATGCCAATAATCACGCGTTGATTCTAATGCAGTAAAACCATTATGGATTGCATGAGCCTCAGATAGCCTATACTTTCAAATCTAAAGCCAGAAAATATTTTAAAATTAGACACATTGACCTTTTTATCTAGATAATTTTAACCATTATTAAGCAGTAATATAGAAAGGAATTTCTCACTCCCATCACTTTTTATAGTGATGGGAAAGCAAAATAGAATTACATTTTTTTAAATAACACTGAACCATTGGTTCCACCGAAACCAAAGGAGTTACAAAGTGCATATTCTAAATTCTTAACTTGACGAGCGGTATGAGGTACATAATCAAGATCACAACCGTCAGCTGGGTTATCCAGATTAATAGTTGGTGGAATAGATTGATCATGTAATGCCTGCACAGTAAAAATTGACTCAACAGCACCTGCTGCACCAAGTAAATGACCAATCATTGACTTAGTTGAGCTAACCATTACTTTATTAGCATTTTCTTTAAAAATACTTTTAACCGCTTGCGTTTCAGCTATATCACCAGCTGGTGTAGATGTACCATGAGCATTAATATATCCCACTTGTTCAGGAGTTATTCCTGCATCACGAAGTGCGCATTTCATAGCTAACGCCGCACCACTGCCATCTGGTGGTGGTGAGGTCATATGATATGCATCACTACTCATACCAAATCCAACTAATTCAGCGTAAATTTTAGCGCCACGTTTTTTTGCATGTTCATATTCTTCTAAGAACATAATACCCGCACCATCACCAAGCACAAAACCATCTCGATCTTTGTCCCATGGTCGACTTGCACCTTTAGGATTATCATTATTTGTAGATAATGCACGAGCTGCGCCAAACCCGCCAATACCAAGTGGAGTACTTCCTTTTTCTGCACCACCAGCTAGCATTGCATCAGCATCACCATAAGCAATCATGCGCGCAGCATTCCCTATATTATGAACACCTGAAGAACAAGCTGTAGCAATAGCAATACTTGGTCCTTTTAATCCATAAATAATGGATAGATGTCCTGCAATCATATTAACAATTGTAGATGGCACAAAAAACGGGCTAATTTTCCTTGGTCCACCATTAACTAATGCACTGTGATTTTCTTCAATTAATCCAAGTCCACCAATACCAGAACCAATAGCACAACCAATACGTTCTGCATTTTCTTCCGTTATTTCAATACCAGCATCTTGCATTGCTTGTATACCTGCGGCAATACCATATTGGATAAAATAATCCATTTTACGCGCATCTTTACGTGAAATATTATAATTTTCGCCATCAAAGTTCTTAACCATAGCGGCGAAGTGCGTTGCGAAAGGGGCAGTATCAAAGTGTTCTATGAGTTCAACACCACTTTGACCAGCTAGAAGTGCTTGCCAAGTGGATTCAACTGTATTACCGACTGGAGATATCATGCCCATTCCTGTGACAACAACTCTGCGTTTAGACACATTGTCCTCCAGAAAAGGATTGAAATGAAATTTGAATCATTGAAAATTTATTTTAAGTTTTCGTTCAATATTCTCAAATTATAAAATTAAAGATAAGTATACGAACTAGGCGATCACTTGACCGCCTATTAAAAAACTCTGCAACCTTACTGATTTGCAGTAATATAATCAATTGCTGATTGTACAGTTGTAATTTTTTCAGCTTCTTCATCAGGAATTTCAGTATCAAATTCTTCTTCCAAAGCCATAACTAGCTCAACTGTATCAAGTGAGTCAGCACCAAGATCTTCAACGAAAGAAGATTCATTTTTAACTTCTTCCTCTTTCACACCAAGTTGCTCAACAATAATTTTCTTAACTCGCTCTTCAATAGTACTCATACTCTTTTTTTTCCTATAAAAATCGCCAAAGTGGCGGTGAATGTAAGTTTATAAAATGTTGAAAAAGATGCAAATCATTTTTCAACCCAATTGCTTATTTTTTAAGCTTAATGTTAAAATATTGGCTTATTTTACACTATTCTAATCAATTACACCATATACATGCCACCATTGACATGTAAAGTTTCACCAGTAATATAAGATGCTTCATCTGATGCTAAAAATGCTACTGCATTTGCAATTTCAGTTGGTTCACCTAAACGCCCTGCTGGAACTTGTGCCAATGTTAATGCTTTTTGTTCATCTGTTAAAGCTGCTGTCATATCTGTTGCAATAAAGCCGGGCGCAACAACATTAACGGTAATACCTCTTGAAGCTACCTCACGGGCAAGTGATTTACTAAAGCCAATTAGTCCAGCTTTAGCTGCGGCATAATTAGCCTGCCCTGCATTACCCATAGTACCAACTACTGAACCAATAGTTATAATTCTGCCATAACGCTTTTTCATCATTGTACGCATTAATACTTTAGATAAACGGAAAACAGAAGTTAAATTTGTATCTAAAATATCCTGCCATTCATCATTTTTCATTCGCATTAACAAATTATCACGAGTAATGCCAGCATTATTAACCAAAATATCAATATCACCAAATTCAGCTTTGATTGTACTAATTACCGATTCAATTGATGCTTCATCAGTAACATTTAAGGCTAATCCTTTACCATTTTGGCCTAAGTATTGGCTAATAGCCTCAGCACCATTTTCTGTTGTCGCTGTTCCAATGACTGTTGCGCCACAGGCAACAAGTTTTTCTGCAATTGCTTTACCAATGCCACGACTAGCGCCAGTGACTAAAGCAATTTTTCCTGATAGGTTCATATTTACCTCTTTTTATCTTTTATTTAGTAATTTCCAATGCGGCATCTAATGAAGCTTTATCATTGACAGCACAACCAGACAGCGTGTCGACAATACGTTTAGTTAGGCCTGTTAATACTTTACCAGGCCCCATTTCCACTAACAATGTTACACCTAGATTAGCCATTTCTTCAACTGTTTCAGTCCAGCGTACTGGGCTATAAAGCTGAGCAATTAAAGCTCCTTTAATATTGTCAGCTGCAGATTCAACTTTGACATTAACGTTGTTAATTACGGCAAATTTTGGTGCGTTAAACGTGATGCTATTTAGGGTTGATGCTAATTTATCCGCCGCAGGCTTCATTAAAGCACAGTGTGAAGGTACGCTCACTGCAAGAGGTAATGCTCGTTTAGCTCCCGCCTCTTTACATAAAGCACCTGCTCGCTCAACCGCTTCTTTATTACCTGCAATAACAACTTGACCAGGAGAATTAAAATTCACCGGTGCAACAACTTGTCCGTGCGCCGCTTGTTCGCATGCAAGACGAATTGAGTCATTATCTAATCCAATAATTGCATACATAGCACCTGTACCATTTGGTACGGCTTCTTGCATTAATTTTCCCCGCAACTCAACAAGTTTAATCGCATCTTTAAAATCAATCACACCCGCACAAACTAAAGCTGAATACTCACCTAAACTGTGTCCTGCCATAAAATCGGGTTCAGAACCATTTTCGCTTTGCCATACTCTATATATAGCTACAGATGAGGCAAGTAATGCTGGTTGCGTTTGCCATGTTTTATTTAATTCTTCTGCCGGGCCAGTTTGTATTAAGGCCCATAAATCATAACCGAGTACTTCAGAGGCTTCCGCAAAAGTTGATTTCACAATTGGATAATTATCAGCAAGATCTTTTAACATGCCGACAGTTTGTGAACCTTGTCCTGGAAATACCATTGCAAATTTGGTCATTATTAAATCCTTGATCATTAAAAATAGAGCATAAATTAAAATCTAATTAGTGCAGAACCCCAAACAAAGCCACCACCAAAAGCTTCTAACAGAATTAGTTGACCTCGTTGAATTCGCCCATCTCGCACACCTGTATCTAAAGCACAAGGAACAGAAGCTGCGGAAGTATTACCCTGTTTATCTAATGTGACAATAACTTTACTCATATCCATATCTAAACGTTTAGCTGTTGCTGAAATAATTCTTAAATTAGCTTGATGTGGCACCAGCCAATCTAGATCTGCTTTATTAAATGAGTTTTCCATTAAAAGCTCATCAACTAAATTTGAAAGTTCTTTAACAGCAACTTTAAACACTTCGTTACCATGCATAGTCATATAAACAGGATCATTCATATTACGACGATCAACATATGGATACTTCAACAAGTCACCATAACGCCCATCAGCATGAAGATGTGAAGCAATAATACCAGGTTCATCTGATGCCCCAACAACAACCGCACCTGCACCATCACCAAAAATTATAATAGTACCACGGTCATTTGGATCAACACCTCGTGTTAACATATCTGAACCAACGACTAATGCATATTTAACAGCACCACTTTTAATGTATTTATCTGCGATATCAAGCGCATAAACAAATCCTGAGCAGGCAGCCGACACATCAAACGCAACGACATCATCAATATCTAGTTTAGCTTGTAATTCTGTTGCAGAACTAGGAAAAGCATTGGCTGAAGTTGCTGTTGCAACAATAATCATGCCAATATCATTTTTGTTGATATTTGCCATATCTATTGCATTTATAGCTGCTTCATAAGCCATACTTGTAACAGTTTCGTTTGGTTCAGCAATGCGTCTTTCCTTGATACCTGTTCGCGTTGTAATCCATTCATCGCTAGTATCGACCATTTTTTCAAGATCAGTATTAGTTCTTATCTGTTTTGGAAGATAACTCCCTGTTCCTAAAATCTTTGTATACATCTAATTATTCGCTCTTGGGTAATGCGGAAGAAAGGCTCATTGCAATCTTCTCTGGTATATTTGTTTGTATTGCCAAAATAGCTTGTTCAATTGCTGCAAAAAATGATTTTTGATTGGCACTACCGTGACTTTTAATCACAATACTTCGGAGTCCAAGCAAACAAGCTCCATTATAACGCCCAGGATCTAAATAACCAAAATTTTTTGTAATCATCCTTTGTAGCCATTTGCTTAATAATTTTATGAAAAATGAATGGCGACCTAAAGATAATTTAAATGAAGACATAAAAATTTTAATTAATCCTTCAACAGTTTTCAGTGTCACATTACCGACAAAACCATCACATACTAATACATCTGTTTTACCAGTTAAAAGTTCATTACCTTCCAAATAACCAATATAATTAATTTGATCATTAGATTTTAAGACCTCTGCTGCTGCTCGGATTTTATCCAAACCTTTAATATCTTCTTCACCAATATTAAGTAATGCAACTCGAGGATGTTCTATCTTAAGCACAGTTTTTGCTAGGATTTCGCCCATTATTGCAAATTGTACCAACATATCACTATCACACTGAGCATTAGCACCGAGATCTAATACTACGGTATTTTGATTATTTAAAGCGGGAATTGTAGCCACTAAAGCAGGACGATCAATTCCTGTTAATGAGTGTAATAACAGCTTTGATAGTCCCATTAATGCCCCTGTATTACCTGCACTCACACATGCTTGAGCCTTGTTATCTTTAACCAATTCAAGCGCTATTCGCATTGATGAGCCTTGGCTATGACGAATTGCATAAGAAGGTTTTATGTCATTAGCAATTACTGAACTTGATTCAATCAAATTTAATCTACTCTTTGATTGATATTGAGTGACAAGTTGGGAATTTTCTTTAGACAAAAAGAAATTGATTTCTGTTGGATCGCCGACCAGAAATAAAGAAAGGTTAGGATAACAATTTAGTGCTTGTATTGCTGCAGGTACAACAATACGAGGACCGAAGTCCCCGCTCATAGCATCTAACGCAATGGTTAGATTATCCAAAATGTCACCTGAGGATTTCTAATTAAATAGTTATTATTTAGAAATCACTTTACGACCACGATAATAACCATCAGCGGTTACGTGATGACGTAAATGAGTTTTACCTGATTCATCAACTGAGATATTAGAAACAGTTAATGCATCATGAGAACGACGCATACCACGTTTTGCACGAGTTTTACGATTCTGTTGAACAGCCATGGATTTACCCCTTATTCTTTAAACTAACTAAAATTGCAAATGGATTTGGTTTTTCATTCTCAGCAGGAATTTCACCAAATACCATATCTGCCTCAGACACTTCGCAGTGTTTACTATCATGTACCGGCGCAATTGGCAACGAAAGAATAATTTCGTCCTCAAGTAACGCTAATATCTCTACTTCGCCGAACTCGTTCATCAGAACAGGCTCATAATGTTCCGGTAGAGTCTCTGCTTGAGCATCGCTCTTAACAGGACTGAATTTATTCATCACATGAACTTCAGTGATAAAAGGTTTAAAACAACGTTGACAAATCAACTCTAACGTCATTTTTGCATCAATTGTGATAACACAAAGTTTTTGCTCATCATAATCAAAAGATAAGCTACATGTAATATCACTTTTTGGACAATCAACCCTAGTTATAGCTTGAATAGGATAATATCCAACATAATCAAGCCGTTTTTGCGCTGCTTTAATCGGGTCAATTGTTAATGGCAATTTATTTAGCATAAGATATGTTTATCTACCTTAAAATTTTATTCAGTATAGTTAAAAACTACACAATGCCGTAAGGCGCGCATATTACCTTTAAATCATGATTTCGTCAATGGGCGTAAACAAGATAATTTGTTTTAGTTATTGATTATTACCTTAATATTTATTCTGATTATATAATTTAGTTCATAACAAAAATATAATCGTTAAATTTGATTTTATATTAAATATCAAATTTACGTTAACTATTATTTATCCAAAAAATAGAATATAGGAAGGAAAAACTTGATTACTGTTAAAAACGAATAATAAGAATTAATTAAAAAATAAGGCAAATAAAACATCCCATTTATTATTACCAACCTCCGGATGCTCCACCACCGCCACTACGGCCGCCACCACCACCACCAAAACCGCCGAATGAACCTCCACCAAAACCACCACCTTTGCCACCACCGAAACCACCTCCTCGACCTCGACCACTACTACTCATAGTTAAAATTCCACTTAAAATCGTACTAGCCACAAATGCTAAAAATATTAATGGCAAGACAATATGTAATGAATAACCATTGAACAAAGTAAAACCGCCAACGGATATCCCATTTAACAAACCTGTGCCTAAACTTCTGGTGGCTCTACGTTTAGTGGAACGTATCGAAAATAAGCTTGCAAAAGCAAAACATATAAAAAAGGATGCTAACCCATAGTTAAATAAATTAGCACCAAATTCACTAGCAAGTACCATTTTGAGATCAGTATCATTATTAGTTTCTGGTACTTGTTGAGGATCATTCAATTTACTAATTAAAACTGAAAGCGCATCATGTATACCTTGATAATAGTTATTTTTCTTAAATTGTGGCGCTAATTGTTCACGAATAATATGGCTGGCAATTAAGTCAGTAATAGTTCCTTCAAACCCATAACCAACTTCAATTCGCATTAACTTATCATCTTTAACAATTAATAATAAAATGCCATTATCTTGCTCTTTTTTACCTATTTTCCACTGAATAAACACCCGATCGGCATACTGCTCAATCGTTTCATTATTGAGTTTATTAATCATCAATACAGCGATCTGTGCACCATCAGTTCTCGTCTTTTCAAAACCAATCAAGCTTGACTCCAAATCATCTATTTGCGAAGATTCTAAAGTATGTGATGTATCAATAACACGATGATCAAATGTTGGAATTTCAGTTAATGCATAGCTTACAATACTAAAAAACAGTAAACAAAAGATCAGATAATATTTTTTCATTATGCTTATTGCCCAAAATTGACAGATGGAGCATTAGATATCTGTTGTTCATTTTCAACAGTAAATTGTTGTTTTGGTTGTTGCCCTATTATGTCAGCAACCCATTTAGTCGGTAATTTGCGAATATAACTATTAAAACTCTGGACGGTTTGAATGTATCTTCCTCTCGCCACAGTAATACGATTTTCCGTACCTTCAAGTTGGCTCATTAAATCTTGATAAAGGGTATTAGCTTTAAGATCAGGATAGTTTTCACTCACTGCTATTAATCGACTTAACGCAGAACTTAATTCAGATTGTGCTTGTTGGAATTTAGAAAATAAAACAGGATCACTAAGTTGATCTGCATTAATTTGAACTGAACCGACTTTAGCTCTAGCATCGGTGACTTGAGTTAAAACGTCTTTTTCATGAGAAGCATAACCTTTTACGGTATTGACTAAATTAGGAACCAAATCAGCTCGACGTTTATATTGATTAACAACTTCAGACCATGAAGCGGCTACTGCTTCATCTTGGTTTTGAATATTGTTATAGTCTTTAAAAAAGATAAAAGCCCCAATAATAAGTAATATAATAATAATTAATAAAGATTTTGATTTCATTATAAGTCCTTATAAATAATTGAATTAATCGATAACTCAACAAATTATGTACAGTAAATAAAATAACCTATTTGAAAACTATATATTTCGCCGTTTTACTTAGTATTAAAACTTGCTTTTAAAACAACAAATAAATACAGCCTAGTATGGAAAAATAATAAGGATAGCGAAAAATTGTAAAGAAAAGACTTCAAGAAAAAGTAATTTTGCGTTAACTATTTAAGTAAATCGGATAATGTTATTTACTAACTAAATCTACATTACTTAACATAGTTTATAAACATTATATCTTTTTTTATCAAATTTGCGAAGTATAATCCTAATTACACATAAAATATACATCGCAATATTATTTATTATTATTTACAAAATTTATTAACAAAAATTCAGATAAATTGGTTAACTTATTTTATCTTTTATAATTATTTTGATTATAGAATTGTTTCAAAACACTCTAATTGTGCTGGTTCAAAATAAATATCTTTATTATTTGATCGATTGTTAGTGTTACGATGGGTATGTTGAAAATATTCGGAATTAACCCAAGCGTCAAAATCTGCTTTAGATTCCCACTCAGTATACGATGAGAATAGCGTATATTCTTCCTCACTTTTTCCACGTAATAAGTAAAAACGATTAAATCCGTTCATGTCTTTTAAATGACTATCTCGGTTACGCCATATTTCAATAAATGTATCTTCACTCCCACATTTAATCTTAAAACGATTCATTACAATATACATCCAAATCTCCTTTTGTATTTCAAATAGTTGACAAAAAAATAGCACGCATAGGCGTGCTATTTACATTCTAGCCTTTTTACAGGCTATTGTTGTTCTTCTGCTGAGTTAAGCAATTCAGCTAAGTTAGCTGTTGCTTCTTCTGCAGAAATTGTTGTTTGAATATCATCCGTCGATGGCATTGCTCGTTTACGCATACGCTCTTTATGGTAAGCATAACCTGTACCTGCTGGAATTAATCGACCAACAATTACGTTTTCTTTTAAACCACGTAATTCGTCATTTTTACCAGCAACTGCTGCTTCGGTTAATACGCGTGTTGTTTCTTGGAACGACGCTGCAGATATAAACGATTCAGTAGTTAGTGATGCTTTAGTAATACCAAGCAGATCATGTAAGTAAACAATAGGTTCTTTACCTTGCGCTTCAAGTTCACGGTTAATAATCTTCAGGCGTGAAACCTCAAGTTGTTCTCCATCAAGTAAACGAGAACTACCTGGATGAATAACCGTTGCTTTACGTAACATTTGACGAACGATGACTTCAATGTGTTTATCGTTGATTTTTACACCTTGTAAACGATAAACTTCTTGAACTTCGTTAACAATGTAACGTGTTACCGCATTTACACCACGTAGACGTAAAATATCGTGCGCCGATTCAGGACCATCCGAAATCACATCACCGCGACCAACTTGTTCCCCTTCAAATACGTTAAGCTGACGCCATTTAGGGATCATCTCTTCGTATGGTTCACTACCATCTAATGGTGTGATAATTAAGCGACGTTTACCTTTAGTTTCTTTACCGAATGAGATAATACCATCAATTTCAGCAAGTATAGCTGGTTCTTTCGGTTTACGAGCTTCAAACAAGTCAGCAACACGTGGTAAACCACCTGTGATATCTTTAGTACCAACAGATGCCTGTGGAATACGAGCAAGTGTGTCACCAATATTGATTTCAGCACCATCTTCTAATTGAACTAACGCTTTACCTGGTAAGAAGTATTGCGCAAGCATTTCTGTACCAGCGACATAAATATCATCGCCTTTAGCATCCACAATTTTGATTGCTGGACGCAAATCTTTACCTACACCAGTACGCTCAGCTACATCTAATATCGCGATAGATGATAAACCGGTTAACTCATCAGTTTGACGAGTAATGGTTTGACCATCAACCATATCAACAAAACGTACAAAACCTTTTGCTTCAGAGATAACTGGCATAGTATGCGGATCCCAGTTAGCAATCGTTTCACCAGCTTCAACCGCTGAACCATTACCTTTAGCTAGAATCGAACCGTAAGGAACTTTGTAGGTTTCTTTCATTCGACCTAATTCATCGATAATTGTTAATTCAGCATTACGTGAAGTAATTACTAATTTCTTATCTGGGTTAGTTACAAACTTCGCATTTGTTAATTTAATGCTACCCTTATTTTTAACTTGAACGCTTGATTCTGCTGCTGCTCGCGATGCAGCACCACCGATGTGGAATGTTCGCATGGTTAACTGTGTACCCGGTTCACCGATTGACTGAGCCGCGATAACACCAATTGCTTCACCCTTGTTAACTAAGTGACCACGAGCTAGGTCACGACCATAACATTTTGCACACACACCGAAATCAGTATCACATGAAACCACAGAACGTACTTTCACGCTATCAACAGATTCAGCTTCTAACAAATCACAGTAGCTTTCATCAAGTAGTGTATTACGAGGAATTAAAATATCCGCGCTACCTGGTTTTAATACATCTTCAGCTGTTACACGACCTAGTACACGTTCACGTAGTGGCTCTTTAACATCACCACCCTCAATTACTGGTGTCATTACTACACCTTCTAACGTGCCACAATCATCTTCAATAACAACTAGGTCTTGAGCTACGTCAACTAAACGACGAGTTAAGTAACCTGAGTTCGCAGTTTTCAAGGCAGTATCAGCAAGACCTTTACGCGCACCATGGGTAGAAATAAAGTACTGAAGTACGTTTAATCCTTCACGGAAGTTTGCAGTAATTGGTGTTTCAATAATTGAACCATCTGGTTTTGCCATCAAACCACGCATACCCGCTAACTGACGAATCTGTGCTGCGGAACCACGAGCACCAGAGTCAGCCATCATATAGATACTATTGAAAGAAGATTGAACCTCTTCTTCACCATCACGGTTGATGACTTTTTCAGTTGATAAGTTATCCATCATTGCTTTAGCAACACGCTCATTAGCTGCGGCCCAGATATCGATAACTTTGTTATAACGTTCACCAGCAGTAACTAAACCTGATTGGAACTGTTCTTGAATTTCAGCAACTTCAATTTCAGCTTCGTTGATGATTTGTAATTTCTTCGCAGGAATTTCCATATCATCAATACCAACTGAAACACCAGAACGAGCTGCATAAGCAAAACCGGTATACATCACTTGGTCAGCTAAAATAACAGTTTCTTTCATACCTAATTGGCGATAACAAATATTTAAAATTCGTGAAATCGCTTTTTTACCGAGTGGTTGATTAATTACTGAGAAGCTCATACCTTTAGGCATAATTAACCACAAAATAGCACGACCAACAGTTGTATCTACAACTGATGTACTATCTTCCCACTCTCCAACACTATTACGCTGACTTTCAGTGATACGTACTTTCACTTTTGCATGTAATTCTACCAGCCCTAAGCGATACAGTTTTTCTGCCTCTTTAGGACCAGTTAATATCATGCCTTCGCCCTTAGCATTCACTTTATCACGAGTCATGTAATAAAGACCTAATACCACGTCCTGAGAAGGAACGATGATAGGTTCACCACTTGCCGGTGAAAGGATGTTGTTGGTTGACATCATCAACGCACGAGCTTCTAACTGTGCTTCTAGTGTTAAAGGAACATGAACAGCCATTTGGTCACCATCGAAGTCAGCATTGAATGCCGCACAAACTAATGGATGTAACTGAATCGCTTTACCTTCAATTAAGATAGGTTCAAATGCTTGAATACCTAATCTATGCAATGTAGGTGCACGGTTTAGTAATACTGGGTGTTCACGAATAACTTCATCTAAGATATCCCAAACAATTGCATCTTCACGCTCAACCATTTTCTTGGCTGCTTTAATGGTAGTGGCATAACCACGGCGTTCTAGTTTTCCGTAAATAAATGGTTTAAATAATTCAAGTGCCATTTTTTTCGGTAAACCACATTGATGTAAACGTAAGTATGGACCTACAGTAATTACTGAACGGCCTGAATAGTCAACACGTTTACCTAATAGGTTTTGACGGAAACGACCTTGCTTACCTTTAATCATATCAGCAAGTGATTTTAAAGGACGTTTGTTTGAACCTGTAATTGCACGACCACGACGACCATTATCTAATAATGCATCAACCGATTCTTGTAGCATACGTTTTTCGTTTCGTACGATAATATCTGGCGCAGCTAAATCTAATAAACGTTTTAAACGGTTATTACGGTTAATTACACGACGATAAAGATCATTTAAATCTGATGTTGCAAAACGTCCGCCATCAAGTGGTACTAGTGGGCGTAAATCAGGTGGCAATACTGGTAATACATTTAAAATCATCCATTCAGGTTTATTTTCTGATTGGATAAATGCTTCAATAATCTTAATACGTTTAGTTAATTTTTTACGTTTAGTTTCAGAATTTGTTGTTGCTAGTTCGTCACGTAGTGCTTCGCATTCAGCTTGCACATCAATATTACGTAACAATTCTTGGATAGCTTCTGCACCCATACGTGCATCGAATTCATCACCAAATTCTTCTAACGCATCTAAATATTGTTCTTCAGTTAAAATCTGACCACGTTCTAAGTTCGTCATGCCTCCATCAAGAACCATGAATGATTCAAAATAAAGCACACGTTCAATATCGCGCAGTGGCATATCAAGCAATAAACCAATACGAGATGGTAATGATTTTAAAAACCAGATATGAGCAGTTGGAGAAGCAAGCTCAATGTGCCCCATACGTTCACGACGCACTTTAGCTTGAGTGACTTCTACACCACATTTTTCACAGATCACACCACGGTGTTTTAAACGTTTATATTTTCCACATAAACATTCATAATCTTTCACAGGTCCAAAAATACGCGCACAAAACAATCCATCACGTTCAGGCTTGAACGTACGATAATTAATTGTTTCAGGTTTTTTGACTTCACCAAAAGACCATGAACGGATCATATCAGGAGAGGCAAGACCTATCTTGATAGCGTCAAAATCTTCAGTTTTAGTTTGTGCTTTTAGAAACTTTAGTAAGTCTTTCACAATTGACTCCTATGGAGTTAAATCAATTAGATAACTTATTATGACTAATAAGTTATCCCTATAAATAGAAATCATTTGAACTAGAGAAGATTACTCTTCGTCTAACTCTATATTAATACCTAACGAACGAATCTCTTTTAACAATACATTAAATGATTCTGGTATCGCAGGTTCCATACGATGATCACCATCTACAATATTTTTGTACATCTTAGTACGACCGTTCACGTCATCTGACTTAACAGTTAACATTTCTTGTAAGGTATAAGCTGCACCATATGCCTCTAGTGCCCATACTTCCATCTCACCGAAACGCTGACCACCGAATTGAGCTTTACCACCCAATGGTTGCTGAGTAACCAGACTGTATGAACCTGTAGAACGAGCATGCATTTTGTCATCAACCAAGTGGTTCAATTTGAGCATATACATGTAACCAACAGTTACAGGACGTTCAAATTGTTCACCTGTACGACCATCATACAACGTAATTTGTCCAGAAGTTGGTAGATCACCAAGTTCAAGTAATGCCTTAATTTCTTGCTCTTTAGCACCATCAAAGACAGGTGTAGCAAGTGGCATACCATTACGTAAATTCTGTGCCAGTGTCATGACTTCTTGATCAGTAAATTCAGCAACATTAACTTTTTGTGCTGCACCTAAACCAAGGTCATACGCTTTTTGGATAAATTCGCGTAATTTAGCTAATTCTTGCTGTTCTTTCAGCATAGTATCAATCTTCTGACCTATACCTTTAGCCGCCATACCTAAGTGAGTTTCTAGAATCTGCCCGATATTCATACGTGATGGAACCCCCAGTGGGTTTAATACGATATCAACCGGACGGCCTTTGTCATCATATGGCATATCTTCAATTGGGTTAATTTTAGAGATAACCCCTTTGTTACCATGACGACCAGCCATTTTATCCCCAGGCTGGATTTGACGTTTAACAGCTAAATAAACTTTAACAATTTTTAACACACCAGGTTGTAAATCATCACCTTGGGTGATCTTCATGCGTTTAGCTTCAAGTTTTTTGTTAAATTCAGCTTTGATTTCTTCGTGCTGTTCTGCAAGTTGCTCTAATTGAGCTTGTTTATCTTCGTTCGCAATACCGATTGTTAACCATTTTTCACGTGGTAAAGCATCTAATTTGTCAGCTTTAATTCCACCAGCAATTAACACATCACGAATACGAGCAAACAAAGCAGCTTCTAAAATGTTAAGTTCTTCAGTTAAATCTTTACGTGCTTGTTTTAATTGCATGTCTTCAATTTCAAGTGCACGTTTATCTTTTTGTACACCATCACGCGTAAAGACTTGAACATCAATTACTGTACCAGAAACACCATTTGGCACACGTAAAGAAGTATCTTTAACATCAGACGCTTTCTCACCAAAAATCGCACGCAGTAGTTTTTCTTCTGGGGTTAATTGAGTTTCACCTTTTGGTGTCACTTTACCAACCAGAATATCACCGCCTTTAACTTCAGCTCCGATATAAACAATACCTGATTCATCAAGTTTAGAAAGTGCAGCTTCACCTACATTTGGAATGTCGGCTGTGATTTCTTCAGCACCTAATTTAGTATCTCGTGAGATACAAGATAGTTCTTGAATATGAATCGAAGTAAAGCGGTCATCTTGTACAACTTTTTCAGAGACTAAAATTGAATCCTCAAAGTTATAACCATTCCATGGCATGAAAGCCACGCGCATGTTTTGACCTAATGCTAATTCACCTAAATCAGTTGATGGACCGTCAGCAAGAACATCGCCTCGTTCAACTTTTTCACCTAATTTCACACATGGAATTTGATTGATACAAGTATTTTGGTTAGAACGGGTATATTTAGTTAAGTTATAAATATCAATACCTGTTTCACCTGCGTACATTTCATCATCATTAACGTTAATTACAATGCGTGATGCATCAACATATTGAACAGTACCACCACGACGAGCTACTGCAGTTACACCTGAGTCAACTGCTACAGCCCTTTCCATACCAGTTCCAACAAATGGTTTTTCCGCTTTTAATGTCGGTACTGCTTGACGTTGCATGTTCGCACCCATTAGGGCACGGTTCGCATCATCATGCTCTAAGAATGGAATTAATGAAGCACCAACCGATACGATTTGCTGAGTTGATACGTCCATATAGTGAACTTGTTCAGGACTATATAAACCTGACTCACCATTTAAACGACAAGTAACTAAGTCTTCTTTAAAGCGTCCGTCTTCATCAAGGTTTGAGTTAGCCTGAGCAATAACAAATTCGCTTTCATCAATCGCTGATAAATAATTAATTTCATCAGTTACAATACCATCGATAACTCGACGATATGGCGTTTCTAAGAAACCATACTCATTAGTACGAGAATAAACTGCTAATGAGTTAATCAAACCAATGTTCGGACCTTCAGGTGTCTCAATCGGACATACACGACCATAATGAGTAGGATGTACGTCACGCACTTCAAATCCTGCTCGTTCACGAGTTAAACCACCAGGACCTAATGCTGAAATACGACGTTTGTGAGTAATTTCAGATAATGGATTGTTTTGATCCATAAACTGAGATAATTGGCTAGAACCAAAGAACTCACGGATTGCAGCTGAAATCGGTTTAGCATTGATCATATCTTGTGGCATCAGTGAATCTAAATCACCTAAAGATAAACGTTCTTTAACAGCTCGCTCTACACGAACTAAACCAATACGGAATTGGTTTTCTGCCATTTCACCAACGCTACGAATACGACGATTACCTAAATGGTCAATATCATCAACTTCACCATGACCATTACGAATGCTGATTAATTTCTTCATTACGTCAACGATATCATCTTTTGTTAAGACGCTTTCGCCTTCGATATCTTCACGACCTAAAGAACGATTAAATTTCATTCGACCAACAGCGGACAAATCATAACGCTCGTCAGAGAAGAATAAATTATCAAATAACGCTTCAGCAGCCTCTTTTGTTGGTGGTTCACCAGGGCGCATCATACGATAAATTTCAACTAATGCACCTAATCGATCACGGGTTGAATCAACATTTAGAGTTTCAGAAATAAATGGACCATGATCAAGATCATTAGTAAATAATGTTTCTATTTTTCTATGGCCCGCATTAGTTAATTCAAGCAATAGCTCTAATGAAATTGGTGTATTTGCAAAAGCAATAACTTCGCCTGTCGCTTCATTGACATAATTTTTAGCTAACACTTTATTAACTATATATTCAACAGGTACATCAATTTTAGTAACGTTATCTTTATCTAATTCACGGATGTGGCGAGCCGTAATACGACGACCTTTTTCAGCATAAACTTTGCCTTTTGATTCGATATCAAAAAGAGCTGTTTCGCCACGTAAACGTTCTGGAACAAGATCCATTTTCAGTTTGGATTTGCCCACTTCAAAAATAGTTTTCTCGAAGAAAATATCTAAAATTTCTTCTGTTTCATAACCTAAAGCACGTAAAATTATTGTTGCTGGAAGTTTACGACGACGGTCAATACGGGCAAAAAGATTATCTTTTGGATCAAATTCAAAATCAAGCCAAGAGCCACGATAAGGAATAATCCGAGCATTATATAAAACTTTACCAGAAGAGTGTGTTTTACCTTTATCACTATCAAAGAACACACCAGGACTACGATGTAATTGTGATACGATTACACGTTCAGTACCGTTGATCACAAACGTACCATTGTCCGTCATTAAAGGGATTTCGCCCATGTAGACGTCTTGCTCTTTAATATCTTTTACTGTTCCTTCTGGCGCATCTTTATCATAAATAACTAAACGTAATTTTACGCGCAACGGTGCTGAGTAAGTGATCCCCCTAATTTGACATTCTTTAACATCAAACACAGGTTCGCCCATTTTAAAGCTCACGTATTGTAACTCAGCGTTACCACTATAACTTTTTATCGGAAATATTGAACGAAATGCGGCTTCTAAGCCATATTGACCTTCTGGATCTTGTTCAATAAATTTCTGGAACGAATCAAGTTGAATAGAAAGAAGATACGGTATATCCAAGACTTGTGGACGCTTACCAAAATTCTTACGAATTCGTTTTTTCTCGGTATAAGAGTAAACCATTAGTTCCTCAACTTGCTTATCTGCTATTTTAGCATGATTAAATATTCATCAGGGGGTACTACCTTCAAATAATAACGCCTGACACCTCATCGAAAATATCTTTAAATATCAATTGATTAGGCTTAGTAAATATACTATTTCTTTATTACTTTTTATTGATAATCTTCAAATAAAATTCTTTGACTTTTTACAGCGCAAAAAGGCTGGAGGTAAAAAACCCCCAGCCATTTAGGTTGCTATCGATAAACTTATTTAAGTTCGACAACTGCACCAGATTCTTCAAGTGCCTTTTTAAGTTCATCTGCATCAGCTTTGCTAACGCCTTCTTTAACTGTTGCTGGAGCTGATTCAACAAGATCTTTAGCTTCTTTCAAGCCTAAACCTGTTGCACCACGAACTGCTTTGATAACAGCTACTTTGTTCGCACCAACTTCTTTTAAGATTACATCAAATTCAGTTTTTTCTTCTGCTGCTTCAGCTGGACCAGCTGCTGCAACTGCTACAGCTGCTGCTGCAGAAACGCCAAATTTTTCTTCCATCATTGATACAAGTTCAACAACGTCCATTACAGACATTTCGGCAACTGCATCTAAAATTTGTTCTTTAGTGATAGACATAATATAGTTTCCCAAATTTACAATTTTTATTAATTAATAACGTTCACAATCATACTGACAATTAAGCAGCTTCTTTTTGATCGCGAACAGCTGCAAGAGTACGAACCAATTTGCCAGCTGCGGCTTCTTTCATGGTTGACATCAAGCGTGCTAATGCTTCTTCATAAGTAGGTAATGTTGCTAAGCGATCAATATTCGCTGCAGTAATCAACTCACCTTCAAAGGCTGCGGCTTTAATCTCAAATTTATCATTTTCTTTAGCAAACGCTTTAAAAATACGCGCTGCAGCACCTGGGTGCTCATTTGAAAATGCAATTAGAGTTGGACCAACAAACGTATCTTTTAAACACTCGTATTGAGTTCCCTCAACAACACGGCGTAATAGCGTATTACGAACAACACGCATATAAACACCAGCTTCACGAGCAGACTTACGTAATGCAGTCATTTTTTCTACAGTTACGCCACGAGAATCAGCAACAACTGCAGAAAGCGCACCTTTGGCGATTTCGTTAACTTCAGCAACAATTTCTTGTTTATTTTGAAGATTTAGTGCCATTGGTATTGCTCCTGGATTAAACTAGGCAAAGCCTAGACTGATTTTAACTAGCTACACATGTAGCTAGCATAACCACGATGAGCAGAATCCCTCTATTATATCTATCAGGTTCTGTCACCGTCTACGTAGGAAAATTAAGTAGTTAAACTTCAACTACACCTACGGTCTTGGACGGGGTCTGGTTAAGGCCAGACACCAACCGATTCTTATTGTTTAATCAACAAAAGTAATTAAACACTTGCATTTAATGTTGCTTGATCAATAGCAACACCAGCACCCATTGTGGTAGAAAGGCTAACTTTCTTCACAAATACACCTTTAGAAGAGGCTGGTTTTGCACGTTTTAACGCAACAAGTAATGCTTCTAAATTCTCTTTAAGTTTCGCTGCATCAAAATCAGCTTTACCGATAGTGGTATGGATAATACCATTTTTATCATTACGGTAACGGATCTGACCAGCTTTAGCATTTTTAACTGCTTCTGCAACATTAGGCGTTACAGTACCAACTTTAGGATTTGGCATTAAACCACGTGGTCCTAAAATTTGACCTAATTGACCAACAACACGCATAGCGTCTGGTGATGCAATAACAACATCAAAATCCATTTCGCCTTTTTTGATTTGATCAGCTAGATCATCCATACCGACTAGTTCCGCGCCAGCTTCTTTAGCTGCTTCTGCATTTGCACCTTGAGTAAATACAGCAACGCGAACACTACGACCAGTACCATGTGGAAGTACAATTGCTCCACGCACATTTTGATCTGATTTACGTGAATCAATACCTAAATTAACAGCAACATCAACACTTTCTGTAAATTTAGCAGTTGCGAATTCTTTTAATAAAGCAATAGCTTCATTAATTTCATATTGTTTAGTCGCATTCACTTTTTCGCGGATAAGTTTAGCTTTCTTAGATAATTTAGCCATTGATTAACCCTCCACTTCCAAGCCCATTGAACGAGCCGTTCCTTCAATAGAACGCATCATTGTTTCAATGGTAGCGCCATTCATATCTGCAGCTTTTAATTCAGCAATTTCGCGAATCTGAGCACTTGTAATTTTACCTACTTTTTTCTTGTTAGGTTCGCCAGAACCAGACTTGATTTTAGCAGCTTTCTTTAATAAAACCGCAGCAGGAGGAGTTTTAGTTACAAATGTAAATGAACGGTCAGAATATACTGTAATAACAACAGGAATAGGTAAACCTTTTTCCATGCTTTCTGTTTTTGCATTAAATGCTTTACAGAATTCCATAATGTTAACACCATGTTGACCTAGTGCAGGACCAACTGGCGGACTAGGATTCGCTGCACCAGCCGCAACTTGCAACTTGATGTAAGCTTGTACTTTTTTTGCCATTTTTGATTTTCCTTTTCTCGGGTGCAAACGCCTCTATTAATAACAGCTATTAATAAATAGACAGCTCCCCTAAGTTAAATGAGGGCAGAATTATCCTACAACTTTATACAAAAAGCAAGATTTATTTAAAACAGGATAAAAATGAAAAGCAGAACCAAAGATTCTGCTTTTTTTGCCTTCAAATTATAGAACGTTAATTGCGTTAAGTTCTTTAAATGCGAGTTCTAAACGTGCAACTAAAGAATCTTGACCTTTACGTAACCATACACGAGGATCGTAATATTTTTTATTTGGTGCATCAGGACCTTCAGGATTACCTAATTGTCCTTGTAAATAAGCTTCATTCGCTTTGTAATAATCTAAAACACCAGCCCAGTTAGCCCACTGTGTATCAGTATCAATATTCATTTTGATAACACCATAGCTTACTGCTTCTGCAATTTCTTCTGGTGTAGAGCCAGAACCACCATGGAACACGAAGTTCAATGATTTTTCAGGTAAATTAAATTTTTCTGATACATATTTTTGTGAGTTATCTAGAATTTTTGGCGTCAACTTAACGTTACCTGGTTTATAAACACCATGCACATTACCAAATGATGCAGCAATAGTGAAACGAGGGCTAATCGCGCTCAAACGTTCATAAGCATAAGCAACATCTTCTGGTTGTGTATAAAGTGCTGAACTATCCATATGGCTATTATCAACACCATCTTCTTCACCACCAGTACAACCTAATTCTAATTCTAATGTCATTTTCATTGCCGACATACGAGCAAGATATTGACAACAAATATCAATGTTATCTTTTAATGTTTCTTCTGAAAGATCGATCATATGAGAAGAAAACAATGGTTTACCTGTTTTAGCAAAATGAGTTTCGCCAGCATCAAGTAATCCATCAACCCAAGGCAATAATTTTTTCGCACAATGGTCGGTATGTACAATAACTGGTACGCCATATTTTTCTGCCATAAGATGAACATGTTTAGCGCCAGATACTGCACCTAACACAGCACACTCTTGCCCTTCAAGTTTTAAACCTTTACCTGCAATAAATTGTGCACCACCATTAGAAAATTGAACAATAACAGGAGAACCTACTTTAGCTGCCGTTTCAATAACTGCATTAATTGTATTTGTATCAACACAGTTTACCGCTGGTAGGGCAAAATTATTTTCACGTGCAATTTGGAACACCTTTTGAACATCATCACCAGTTACCACACCAGGTTTAACGACATCAGAAATTTTTGTAACCATTTTATTACCTATAAATTTATTAATATAAAAAGTAGTAAGGATGAGTAATTAGCTCATCCTTACTTTTAAACTAAAATGTTATGCTTTTGCTCTTTCTTCTAACATTGCAACAGCTGGAAGTTTTTTACCTTCAACAAATTCAAGGAAAGCACCACCACCAGTTGAAATATAAGAGATTTTATCTTCAATACCAAATAAATCAATTGCAGCTAATGTATCTCCACCACCGGCAATTGAAAAACCTTGGCTATCAGCAATTGCTTTAGCAACAATTTCAGTACCACGACGGAAATTAGGGAATTCAAATACACCTACAGGACCATTCCACAGTATAGTTTTTGCATTCTTAATAATATTTGCTAATACTTCTGCTGATTTATCGCCTAAATCAAGAATTTGCTCATTTTCTTTAACATCTTTTACTGATTTTTCAGTTGCCGTAGCTGTTTCACTAAATTCAGTGGCAACGCGTACATCAGTAGGCACAGGAATTTCACAGTTAGCCATTAGTTTTTTAGCTTCTGGAATTAAATCGGCTTCATAAAGTGATTTACCAACATTATAACCTTCTGCTGCAATGAAAGTATTAGCAATACCACCACCAACAATAATTTGGTCAGCAATTTTTGAAAGTGAATCAAGAACAGTTAACTTAGTTGATACTTTAGAACCAGCAACAATAGCAACCATTGGTCTTGCTGGATTATCAAGCGCTTTACCTAATGCATCTAATTCAGCCGCTAATAATGGACCTGCACAAGCAACAGGAGCAAATTTACCAGCACCATGAGTTGAAGCTTGTGCACGGTGAGCAGTACCAAAAGCATCCATTACATAAATGTCGCAAAGTGCAGCGTATTTTTTAGATAAAGTTTCATCATCTTTACCTTCACCGACATTGAAACGCACATTTTCAAGAACAACTAATTCACCCTCTTTAACATCCACACCATCAAGGTAATCTTTTACTAAACGAACAGGGAAAGATACATGTTCTTTCAAGTAATCAACAACAGGTTGTAATGAAAATTCAGGATTATACTCCCCTTCCGTTGGGCGACCAATATGAGAAGTAACCATTACTTTAGCACCTTTCTTGATCGCTTCTTCAATAGTCGGTAGTGATGCTTTAATTCGCGCATCAGAGGTTACTTTACCATTTTTAACTGGCACATTAAGATCTGAACGAATAAATAAACGTTTTCCTTTTAGATCAAGATCTTGCATTCTAATAATAGACATGTGACTTCCTCTTATAAATATCAATATAATAAAATTATGACTATTCTAACATAAAATTTTCTTTTAGGTTACAACCATTATTGTTCACATACTGAACATCTGATAGAAATAAAAAATTTGTTATCAAGGTAAAAAATTTTATATAACAGCATTGACAATAGAGAGAAAATCAGGCATATTTTGCCGCCTTATTAATATGTAATTTTTATCTAAACTTGGGAGTTGACTTTGGCTAATATCAAATCAGCTAAGAAACGTGCGGTTCAATCCGAAAAACGCCGTAAACATAATGCTAGTAACCGTTCAATGATGCGTACTTATATTAAAAAAGTTTACGCAGCTGTTGCAGCTGGTGATAAACAAACAGCTGAAGTGGCATTCAAAGACATGCAGGCAGTTGTTGATCGTCAAGCGGCTCGTGGCTTAATCCACAAAAACAAAGCTGCACGTCATAAAGCGAATTTAATTAAGCAGATTAAAGCATTGGCTTAATGCTGTTATCTATTAACTATTATAGTTAGAAAGAATAATAAAAAGTGGTGTAAGCCACTTTTTTTATTTGTATTAATCCGTTATTCGATATTAATAAGAGAGTATATTGTGGTTCAGCGTGATTATGTAAGAAAAAAGAGCCGATCAAAAAAAAATAATTCACGAAATAAGCCTAATTTAATGATATTTTTGGCCATTATTATCATTATTCTATTTTCTACTATTCTCTATTACGTTGCGAATAACAAACCAACTCAACCAGTTAAACCCCCAAAAGTAAAAACCCAACCTCCGGCAATAACATTACCAGAACGACCGCAAGAACGTTGGACTTATCTTAAAGAACTTGAAACTCCAAATGCTAGTTATGATTCAAGAGCAAGTGAACGGCAACAAATTTTAGATAGCTTTGTCAATAATTCACGTCCTGTCACGCCGCCGACTAAAAATAATAGTGTGACCAAGCAAGAAACCACTTCATCTATAACTACGCAAAATGTTGGTACTGCAAATAAATGGATACTGAAGTGCGGAGCATTCAAAGATAAAGCTAACGCCGAAACCCTTAAAGCAAGAATTGCAATGATTGGCATCAGTGGTAGTATATCTTCTGGTCAATTATATCGAGTCACTGCAGGACAATATACTAATAAAAATGAGGCAGATAAGGCATTAAACTCATTAAAAAATAATGGGATTAATGATTGTATTATTTCTAACTAAAAAGAAAAATATGAAATCATTCAAAAATATACAGCTGTTTACTAAAATGTTATGGTTGCGTATAAATCAAGACCGTTTAACAACATCCGCTGCTGGGTTAGCTTATACAACAATCCTTGCTTTAGTGCCACTTATTACTGTTATATTTTCTCTACTCTCTGCTTTTCCTATGTTTGACGAGGTCAGTCTTTCATTAAAAAAAATAATTTATAACAACTTGGTTCCAACGGCTAGTGACACTATCGAGAATTATTTAGAACAATTTATTGGCAATACTAAAAAAATGACCTTTATGGGTGTAATCGGTTTAATTGTTACATCGCTTCTGTTAATTAATTCAATTAATACTGCGCTAAATCACATATGGAAAACCAAGCGTAAGCGATCATTCATGTACAATCTAACGATGTATTGGACCATATTAACTTTAGGCCCTATTTTAGCTGGTTCAAGTGTTGCAATAAGTTCTTATGTGTTTTCACTAAAATGGCTTTCTACTGCGACAACAGGTAACTTTCTATTCAGTTCTTTACCATTTTTTATATCTGTAGCTGGTTTCTGGTTGCTTTATAGTATTATTCCTACTGAATCAGTACCTTTTAAAGAGTCCATAGTTGGAGCCATTGTCGCAGCAATATTATTTGAATTAGGAAAACGAGCATTTGCGCTGTATATAACTTCTTTTCCAACTTATCAACTTATTTATGGAGTTGTATCATCAATTCCCATTATGTTAGTTTGGATCTATTTTTCTTGGTGCATTGTTTTGTTTGGCGCTGAGTTTGCAGCAACCTTAACGGACTTTAATCGCAAAAAGCACGCAGTTGAAAATCAATCATTACCAGAGTAATTATTTTATGATCGCCTTAATCCAACGTGTTAAACAAGCTAGTGTTACGGTTGATAATCAAGTTATTGGACAGATTAATCATGGATTACTAGTATTATTAGGTGTAGAACAAGAAGATAATGAGCAAAAAGCAATACGCTTATGTGAAAAAGTTCTAGGGTACCGAATATTTAGTGATAATGAAGGCAAAATGAATTTAAATGTTAGCCAAACTAATGGTGAACTATTAGTTGTTTCTCAATTTACACTAGCAGCCGATACACAAAAGGGTATGCGCCCTAGTTTTACTAAAGGTGCAAAACCGGATGAAGCCAATAAACTATATCAATTTTTTGTTGAACAATGTAAAAAGAAAATTAATACACAAACAGGACAATTTGCAGCGGACATGCAGGTTTCTTTGATAAATGATGGACCAGTAACATTCTGGCTACAAGTCTAATATAATCACAATATTGAATATTATGCCCTGATATAAGGACATAATATTTATAGTTGTTAATTTATTTTAGATTTTTTAACATCTCTATTGCTGACTGGTTCTCATCTAAACCTAATTTATTCAGTTTATTAACATAAAATTGTTTTACATCATTCCATCGATAATAAGGGTAACTATCGGTTTTAATAGGTAAATGTACCTCTCGCTCATTTAGTAATACTTTGATTAAAATCGGTTGATGAGTTTGCTTACTTTTATAAAAAATCCATTGAATGTTCGCCCCCATAGGGATAATTTTATCTGCTCGCCATACAGTAGGATAATTAAACAGTGTTTTAGTAACATTAGCAGAGCCTTCAATTTCAAGTAAAGTGGCTAATGGTGAAACCGTTTCAGCATGCGCAAAGCGCAAATTAGCATCCACATTATTATCAACTATTGCCTTATCAGCAGAGTGAATCATATCCCATAATAATGGTGCAGCAATTTTAATTTGAATACCTGTAGCATCAAAGGCAGGGCCTATTTGCAAATAATTTTTTGTAGTAACAACTGTATTAAGCCATGTCTTTTGTTCTGCTGAAAAATAACGATCTAAATCAAGATGATTGTCCGTTAAAACTTGTGGCGAAAAAGCCTGCAATTCTTGATACAATTGGTATACTGCAATAACAAAATCCGATGTTTTTACTAATGTATCCTCAGATTCATCCAATCCCTTTTTTAACTTAATTAAAAAAGATTTTTTAAAAATGCCTTTGGCAACTTGTTTACTCATCTGTTTAGTTTGAGAAGCATACTCAAGAGATTTCACGGCATCTTTCACTACTTTACTTTTTTTATATTCACTATAGGCAGGAGAATACTCAAAAAAGCGCAATAATGTTTGTTCATTGTCTGGTTGTTGAACCACATGAATATTAGGGTATTTAGCTTTAAAAGAATCAATAAAAATTTCTGCTGTTTCTTTTGCTCTTGGAGAACTGCTTGAAATAACTTCAATTTTTTGTCCTTTAAATACTGTTGGATTATTTTCCAGCATTCGGTTACTTATCAAACTAATATCTTTGCGACCCAGATTGGTAAGCTGACCATAGTGGTTCTGATTTAATTGCTTAAGGATAGTGACTTGCCTAAGAAGATCTTTTCCTGAATCAGTCAATTGATGCTGACTCTCAGCCAATGATAGAATGTGATAAGCAAGCTCTTCATGCTTTGATTTACTTATATACCGCGAGCCATGGCGCCCAATATGATCAATATAAAAAGCTTGATAGTCTGTTGGAGCAGAAGTAAGAGTTTGGTTAGAATTGTATTGGTAAGCTGTTTTGGAACCAGCAATCACATTGGTTTGAGCAAAACTTAATGAAGTAAAAGTAAATAGAAAAACAGTCAATAATTTACGCGAACTGTACATAATCATATTTTTATCTCCATTTAAATACTAATATTAACGCAATTAGGATTAAGATGAAAACGTGGTTAATAGATGCCTCAAGAATCAATATTCGTTTCGTATATTAACACAGCCACTTCTCTAAACTCGATCTATAGTAAAATTTTACAAAAAGAAGATGATTATTTTCATAACGCTCTTTTATTTTTTGTAAAAAAGATTATCTTATTAAGCATTCAAGATAACTTCCATTTAATTAATCAAAAATAATGAAATTATATGGCCTTTCTGGCACCAAAATTAGCTGTGCATTTATTTCAGCATGTATAATTACCCCTTATAACACAACGCGTTTTTTCAAAGATTTAATAGCTGGGATAACCGTTGGTATTATCGCTATACCACTAGCAATGGCTCTTGCAATTGCCAGTGGCGTTCCACCACAACATGGACTTTATACCGCAATTATAGCCGGTTTTGTTATTGCTCTAACGGGAGGATCTCGTTTTAGTGTTTCGGGACCTACCGCCGCATTTGTCGTTATCTTATATCCAGTATCATTACAATATGGTTTATCTGGATTATTAATTGCAACATTATTATCGGGTGTTTTTCTAATATTGATGGGCATGATTCGATTAGGAAGATTAATTGAATATATTCCATTACCTGTAGTATTAGGTTTTACCTCAGGCATAGCAATTACCATTGCTACTATGCAAATTAAAGATTTTTTCGGTTTGACTCTTGAACATATGCCTGAAAGTTATGTAAGCAAAGTTATTGAATTAGCTAAAACTTTACCATCAATTAATATTGCAGACACAATTGTCGGAATGGTAACACTGTTTGTATTAATTATATGGCCAAAATTTCGAGTGAAGATATCTGGTCACTTACCTGCATTAGTTGCAGGTATTATTGTCATGTTTATATTTAATCAATTCGGTTATCAGATTGAAACGATAGGATCACGATTTACCTATACACTTGCTGATAATACTATTGGTCATGGTATTCCTTCGGTACTACCTGAATTTGTATTACCATGGGAAACTGCTGAATTTAATTGGGATTGGACGACACTTTCTGCTTTACTGCCGATTTCATTGACTATGGCAATGTTATGCGCTATTGAATCACTGCTTTGTGCTGTAGTGTTAGATGAGATGACCCACACAAAACATCACTCAAACAGTGAACTTATAGGTCAAGGTCTAGGCAATATTATTGCACCGTTTTTTGGAGGTATTTCGGCTACCGCCGCTATCGCACGCTCAGCTGCGAATGTCAAAGCAGGTGCTACATCACCTATTGCAGCAGTATTACATTCATTAGTAGTATTACTTGCTCTTATTTGCTTTGCACCACTTTTATCTTATATTCCACTATCAGCAATGGCCGCTCTGCTATTAATAGTGGCTTGGAATATGAGTGCCGTGCAACGAGTGATATATATCATCAAATGCGCACCTAAAGATGATATTTTAATTATGTTAATCTGTATGTCACTTACCGTATTATTCGATATGGTTATAGCAATTACACTTGGCATAGTATTGGCTTCCATATTATTTATGCGCCGTATTGCTCGAATGACTCGCTTAGTTGAGCTAAATCGAAGTGATGATAAAACCTTAGTTTTACGTGTTAATGGCCCACTGTTTTTCGCTGCGGCAGAAAAAACTTTTGTTGAGCTTTATAAAAAAATTAACGGATATGAGCATATTATATTACAATGGGACGCCGTACCAATTCTTGACGCTGGCGGACTTAATGCCTTAATACATTTTATTGATGAATTGCCAAAACACGTTGATTTATCAATTTGTGAATTGCAATTTCAGCCATTAAAAACATTAGCTCGCGCCAAAATTGTACCTATCCCTAATAAACTAATGTTCTTCTCAACATTAGATGAAGCATTGAAAGATAAAGAGTAGTTTCATCGTAGTTTTTAAGTTATTCAATAAGTAGTAAGATCTGTGGTACACCTAAAGAATACCACAGATCAGTAGTAATCATTACCTCCGCGATCTTTCTTTTCTGCTGCTAACTATGATTAGCAACTCTATGATCAGAAAGATATTTTATTTAAATGTAAACTTAAATATAAAAGTAGGAAAATAATATGATATCTGATGAAAACAACGTTCAATATATAAAACAAAAATCAAATTGGTTAATCGTAGTTGGCTTTATTTTAATTGTATTAGGATGTTTAGCCTTAGGCTATCAGTTCATGGCTACTGTTTTTTCTGTCTATTTTATTGGTACATTAATTTTAATTGCAGGAATCGCACAAACAATAAATTCATTTAACCTTAAAGGCTTTGGTCAAACGGCATTATGGGCAATAATGGGAATTTTATACATTATTGTTGGCTTAATCTCTTTTTTCCGGCCGATTGCGGTTTCATCAGCTTTAACTTTAGTGATAGCAATATTGCTAATTATGAGTGGATTTACGCAAATTTTTGCCTCTTTTAGTAATCGAAATTTACCGCGTTGGGGATGGGTACTCACTTCTGGTATTATAACCCTAATTTTAGGTTTGATGATAATTACTGGCTGGCCATATGATAGTCTTTGGGTATTGGGAATGTTTTTAGGTATTGACCTTATATTCCAAGGTTTTGCATATGTAGCAATTGGTTTTGCTGTAAAAAACTGATGCTTTAATATTAAAGGGTTGCCCATAATTGCTATTTAAATAATGTAAGCAACCCTTACTTGTTGTAATAACAAAAACGTTTGAATCAATTAAAATTAACGATATTCAAATTCACCATAAACGGTTATTTATAACTTTTATTCGTTCTAGCTTTTACTTCTTTCATGGTCTGTAAAATTCGATGATAATTATCTAATCTTGAAAGTGCGATTTTGCCATCTCTTACAGCTTGTTGTAATAAGCAACCTGGCGTATCAAGATGATTACAATCACGGAATTGACATCCACCTAAATAGTCATCGAACTCTTTAAAACCACTAATTACCTGTTCTGGCTCTAGATGCCATAAACCAAATTCACGAATACCTGGTGAATCAATAATATCACCTCCGTTTGGCAAATGATAAAGTCTGGTTGAAGTAGTAGTATGTTGTCCAAGACCGGATAATTCAGAAATATTTCCAGTTATAGCCGATTGCAATTGATGTGGTAATAATAAATTAATAATACTTGATTTACCGACACCTGACTGCCCAACTAAAATGGATATTTTATCCTGCAAGACAGTCTGCAATGCAGCAATTCCTTGGTGATTTTGACAAGAAACATATAAAACTTGATAGCCAATATTTGTGTAAATAGTTAATTGCTTTTCAACTTCTACTCGTTGTTCAGCATTTAATAAATCAATTTTGTTTAAGACAATGATTGGCTCAATATCGGTTACTGCGCAAGCCACTAAATAACGATCAATAATATTAAGTGATAATTCAGGCAAAACCGCTGAAATAATCACTATTTGATCAACATTGGCGGCCACAGGCTTAACTCCGTCATAAAAATCAGGACGAACCAACTCAGAATGCCTTGCATGTACCGCCTCAATAATGCCATTGGTATTGGGCTCCAAACTTTCGCGCCACACGACTTTGTCGCCTGTCACTAACGATGGTAAAGTACGCCGAATACTACAGCGATAAATGTTTTGAGCGTTATCTTCGACATCAGCCGACTTACCAAAACGACTTATTACCACACCATCACGGGGTGATGAAAAATTTGACAGATTTTCATCTTGTTTGGTTTCTAATCGTTGTTGGTGTTTAGCCGCCACGCGTCTTTTTTGATTTTTGGATAGTTGATTTTTTGCCACAGTCACTAATTTTTGCTAAAACAGTTTGACAGTTATGCTACACTACTCGGCATCAAAAAGAAAACTTCTATAACAAATTATGACCACACAATCACAAATTAACAGCAACAATCTTATTTGGATCGATCTTGAAATGACTGGGCTTAATCCAGCAACTGATCGTATTATTGAAATTGCAACTATTGTAACTGATTCTAATTTAAACATTTTAGCTGAAGGCCCTGTTATTGCCATTCATCAATCCGACGATCAATTAGCCTTAATGGATGATTGGAACAAAAATACCCACGGCAAATCTGGTTTAATTGAACGAGTACGCCAAAGTACCGTTAATGAACAACAAGCAGAACAACAAACTATCGAATTTTTAAAACAGTGGGTACCTGCAAACAGCTCACCAATTTGCGGTAACACTATTGGTCAAGACCGTCGTTTTCTATTTAACTATATGCCTAATTTAGAAAGTTATTTTCATTACCGCTATTTAGACGTCAGTACCATAAAAGAATTAGCTAAACGATGGAAACCTGAAATTTTAAAAGGAATTACAAAGCAAAGTACCCATCAAGCGCTTGATGATATTCGTGATTCAATTGCCGAGCTTATTTATTATCGCCAACATTTTTTTAAGCTTAAGAACTAATTGATATGCAATTACTTTATACCATTTTACTCTATCTTATTCAGCCATTGGTATGGATAAGATTACTTTGGCGCAGCCACAAAGCACCAGCATACCGTAAACGTTGGTTTGAACGGTATGGTTTTTGCAAAAATAAAGTGAAAGCAAATGGTATTTTAGTCCATGCGGTATCCGTGGGTGAAACCATTGCCGCTGTTCCACTTATTAGAGCATTGCAGCGACGATATCCCGCTTTACCCATTACCGTTACAACCATGACACCAACAGGCTCTGAGCGAGTTAAATCATTATTAAAAGACAGTGTGAGCCATGTCTATTTACCATATGACCTACCGTGCGCTATCAAACGTTTTTTAAAAATAACCCAACCCAAATTAGTCATTATTATGGAAACCGAACTTTGGCCTAATTTTATTAGCCAATGCCATAAGAACGCTATCCCTTTGATTATTGCTAATGCTCGCTTGTCCGAACGCTCAGCAAATCGTTACAGTAAGCTAGGCACAACCATTAAGCAATTACTAGCAAAAATCAGCATGGTTGCCGCACAAAATAATCAAGATGGTGAACGCTTTACAGCATTAGGTTTACCCAGCGATCATCTAACCGTAACAGGCAGTATTAAGTTCGACATCAATTTAACAACTGAGCAACAACAAAAAATTGCTAACTTAAAACAACAATGGCAATTGAACCGTCCCGTTTTTATTGCAGCTAGTACTCATGATGGTGAAGATGAAATCATCTTAAAAGCATTTAAACAATTATTGTTACAGCATCCTAATTTATTATTAATCCTAGTGCCCCGTCACCCTGAACGTTTTAAAACAGTCGAAAAACTCATTAAAAATAATGAATTTAATTATATAACCCGTAGCTCGAACCAAATTCCAACCGATCAAACACAAGTGGTCTTGGGTGATACCATGGGTGAACTGTTAGAACTTTATAGCATGGCAGATATTGCCTTTGTTGGTGGTAGCTTAGTCGACCATGGTGGACATAATCCTCTAGAACCAGCCTTACATCATATTCCAATTATTAGCGGTCAATATTTTTTCAATTTTAAAATCATCTGCGAACAGTTAATTGCTGCAAACGGAATGATAATTTGTGACAGCACAGCAGAAGCTTTATATTTAGTAGTAAACAACCTATTAAATAATAAAACAGATAGCCAACAAATTGGTGAAAATGCCTACCAAGTATTAAAGCAAAATCAAGGTGCATTAGATCGGCTTCTTGGTATTATAACCCATTATCTTTGTTCAAAATAAGGATTAGCTATGGATAAAAAACAAGGGTTATTACTGGTTAATCTCGGAACGCCAAGCGCTGTCACGCCTGATGCAATAAAACACTATTTAACCGAATTTTTACTAGATAGGCATGTAGTGGATTTGCCTGCTTTTTTTTGGTATCCAATTTTAAAGTATCGAGTGTTACCAAAACGAGTACCTTATATTATTAACCACTATAAAAAAATTTGGATAGATAATTCATCACCATTGATGCATTATAGCCAACAACTGTGTGACAAATTACAACAGGAATTACCTAATATACATTGTCAATTAGCCATGACCTATGGCGAGCCGAATCTTCAATTTGCCTTAAATAAACTGCAATCGTGTAAGAAAATAACGGTATTACCATTATTTCCCCAATATTCGACCACAACAACATTAGCGGTGCTTGATAAACTAAAGACAATTAAATCATCTCAATCAATAACCAATAATATTCATTACATCCGCGATTATGCTGATCATCCAAGTTATATTAATGCTCTATATTTGCAAATTAAACAAGCATTTGAAGAGCAAGGAGAGCCCGAGGTATTAGTACTATCTTATCACGGAATTCCTGAACGTTATATTCATAAACGTAAAGATGATTACATAGAGCGTTGCCAACTAACCACATTATTATTAATTGAGAAATGTGAAGCTAATGGCATTAATATTCCCATTGAAATGGCTTATCAATCTAAATTTGGTAAAGGAAAATGGGTTACGCCAAATACCAGTGATTTTTTGGAAAAGTTAGCACATGATGGCGTTAAATATCTTCATGTTATTTGTCCTGGATTTTCTGTGGATTGTATTGAAACCATTTACGAAATTAACGAAGAAAATCGAGAACTATTTTTACAGGCTGGAGGCAAAAAGTTTCATTATATTCATGCGTTAAATGATTCTAATTTACAAATTGATTTAATTAAAGATCTAATAAATTATACTCAAACGTATAGTTAACCTGAAACTTTTTGACAAAAATAGGGCTAAAAAGGAATTAATTATCGCTTTAGACCTTTAATATTTTGTTTTCAAATGTACGACTGATTAATATTCATAATAAGTCATTATCTGTCGCACACATATGTTATAACCTATGATAGGATTGTCATTATTGAGAATCTGAGCCCTAAGGAGAAAATTAGATGAAAATAATCATCATTGGTGCTCAAGCTGCAGGAGCGAGTGCTGCTGCTAAAGCCAAAAGAATGAACCCTAATGCTACCATTCGTATTTATGAAAAAACTGACATTGTATCGTTTGGAGCTTGTGGTTTACCTTATTTTATCGGTGATCATTTCACTGATGCTAATGAAATGATATCCCGTACACCACAACAATTCCAACAAGATGGTATTGAAATAAAAACACGTCACCAAGTTGTCGCTATTGATAGCATACAAAAAAAACTAACGATTAAAAATATTAATACAGATGAATGTTTTGATGATAATTATGACAAATTATTAATTGCCGTTGGTGCAAGCCCTATCATTCCAAATTTTACAAATTATAAATTGAAAAATATTTTTACTTTACGCGATCTCAATGATGGTTTAGCCATTAAACAAGCATTATCCGATCCAGCAGTAAAAAACGTCATTGTAGTTGGTACAGGCTTTATAGGACTTGAAATTGCCGAGTCATTTGTTGCTTTAAATAAGCAAGTCAAATTAATTCAGTTAGATGATAGAGTACTGGTCGATGCATTCGATGCACAAATTACCGATGTAATTGCAAAGAACATTAAACAACATTGTGATTTACATCTACAAGAACAAGTACAAGGTTTTATAGGAGAACAGCATGTCACTCACGTAATTACCAATAAAGATACTTATCTTGCTGACATGGTTATTATCGCAACTGGAGTAAAACCTAACAGTGAAATTTATCAAAATATTGGTCTTAATATGCTACCAAATGGCGCTATTATTACCGATAGCTATGGACGGACAAACTTTCCAGATATTTATGCAGCAGGTGACTGCGCTGCATTGCAGCATAAAGTCAGCAAAGAGATGGTTTACATTCCTCTTGCCACAGGTGCGAACAAACTGGGCAAGATAGTTGGTGAAAATCTAGGAGGTGGACAGAGTCAATTCCCAGGAACCATCGGTACATCAGCATTTAAAGCGTTTGATATTGAGGCAGGACGAACAGGCTTAACCGAAAAAGAAGCTCAAAAAGCGGGTATTGCTTATAAAACAGTTATTGTTAAGGATAAAAATCACAGTAACTATGTTGCAGGGCAAACTGAGGTAACAGCCAAAGTAATTTATCACGCCGAGACCCGCACCATTTTAGGTGGACAAATTGTAGGTGGTAGTGGCGCTGTTTTACGAGTAAATACGTTAGCAACTGCCATTTGGGCAGAAATAAAAATTGATGAATTAGCAATGATGGACTTTCTTTATGCACCGCCATTTTCAAGACCATGGGACATTTTAAATATTGCAGGTTCAATAGCTAAATAATAATAGTTAAATTGTCATTGTTAATGACAACACCTAAATAATACAAATTATCTTACTTGATACAAAAATCAGTGCATCATAAATTAAGTAAGATTATTAATATGATTTTATTCGATGATTAAATTATCACAATAAAGGGGCAATTATGTCAGATCCCATTTTTCAAGGAACTTTTTTTGAAAAGTTCCTATCTATCACACACTATCAAACTTTAATTGGTATTGGACTACTGCTAGTTTGTTTTTTTGGAGTGATGAAACCGTTACAAGATAAAAAAATTAATTTTTCTCTTCGTATGTTAGTTGGGTTAATACTTGGTGCAGTGCTTGGTTTAGGTATACAAGCTGCAGCAGGATTCCCTGATACATCAAATGTTTGGATGCAAGAGACAGCTACATGGTATGGCCTTTTTGGACGTGCTTTTATTGCCTTTATTCGCATGCTAGTCATTCCTTTGATATTTGTCTCTATTGTTAAAGTCATTATTGATTTTTCTGGTAAAGAAAACCTACCACAAATCGCATTTAGAGGGATATTCTGGTTACTGTTTACCACTGCAATTGCTTGTATAGTTGGTATTGCTTTGGCTAATTTGTTTGAATTAGGAGAAATCAGCTCTACAACTGAGCATCATGCTCAAGCTAAACAATACACTAATATAATTGATACTTTTGTAAACCTTATTCCAAGTAATATCATTGCATCAATGGTTAAAGAAAATATTGTTGGATTAGTTATCTTTTCTGCTCTTATGGGGATTGCTGCCAATCGAATGGAAAAGAAAAATCCACAACCGATTGCTCTGTTTAAAACCTTTATTGAAGCACTTTATAAAATTGTGATGTCAATTGCCATGACCATCATTAAGTATATGCCATATGCAGTCATCGCCCTTCTAGCTAGAACCATTATTTCTAATGGTATACCTGCAATTGTTGAAGTATCAGGTTTTGTTGCAGCCATCTACATTGCCACATTGATCATGTTAATTGTGCATGTTTTAATTGTTATGATTCACGGTATATCACCTGTCATGTTTATTAAAAAAGCAATGGGAACGTGGTTATTAGCTTTTACAAGCCGTTCGTCAGTTGGTACATTACCCATGACTATCTCAACTTTAACAGTACGTATGGGAGTCAATACAGGCACAGCAAATTTGGTCGGTTCACTTGGTAGTACTATGGGTATGAATGGCTGTGCTGGTTTCTTTCCTGCATTACTTGCTGTTATGGTTGCGCATATGGTGGGTATTGATACTAATTTCCAATTTTATATTATGTTGGTAATTGTAGTCGTCATTGGTTCAATTGGTATTGCTGGTATTCCTGGTACAGCAACAGTTGCTGCAACAGTGGTTTTATCTGGTATGGGCATGGCTGAATACTTCCCATTAATTGGTATGGTTCTGGCGGTCGATCCAATCATTGATATGGCACGTACACTAGCCAACGTATCTGGGGCAATGACTGCGGCAGTCGCTACCGATCGCGAAGTGGGACTTATGGATATGAATACTTTCTATGATCCAAATATTTCTCTTGAAAATGAGCAGTCGGATGTTTAATTTAAGTAAAGAATACGCAGAATAAAAAAGGACGTTTAGAGCGTCCTTTTTTATTCAAAAATTAATGTTTAAATTGTTTTTAACCATGCAGTAACATCATCGCCTAAGCTTTTATGACGCATTGCGTATTGTACAAAGGTTTGTACATAACCCAATTTATTACCACAATCATGACTCCGGCCTTTAATACAATATGCATCAACGGAGTCCTCTTTAAGTAACATTGCAATTGCATCCGTGAGTTGAATTTCGCCACCTGCACCTAATGGTGTTTTAGCAAGTAAAGGCCAGATTTTTTCAGATAAAACATAACGCCCAACAACCGATTGATTGGATGGAGCTTCTTCAACTGATGGTTTTTCAACGACACTATACATTTGTGTAACAGCACCAGCAGACAATTCTTGACCATGGCAGTCGACAATCCCATAAGAAGAAACTAACTCTTTCGGTACTGGCTCAACCATAATTTGACTATGCTTGGTCTCATGATAATTATTAATCATTGCCGCTAAATTATCTTTTGTTAGATCGCTTTCATACTCATCAATAATCACATCTGGTAGCACAACCGCGAAAGGTTCATCGCCAACCAAAGGATAAGCACACAATACGGCATGACCAAGTCCTTTGGCTAAACCTTGTCGAACACTCGTTATTGTTACATTTTTAGGTAAAATACTTTGTACTTCTTGTAACAGTTGACGTTTAACACGCGCTTCTAACATTGCTTCTAATTCAAAACTAGTATCGAAGTGGTTTTCAATTGAATTTTTTGATGAGTGGGTAACAAAAATGATCTCAGTAATGCCTGCCGCAATACACTCTTTTACTACATACTGAATAAGTGGTTTATCAACCACAGGTAACATTTCCTTAGGAATGGCTTTAGTAGCAGGTAACATTCGAGTACCAAGACCGGCAACAGGGATAACGGCCTTTTTGACGTTTCCATTCAAAGTTGATTCAAAACTTGATGACATTTTATTTCCTTAAAAAAATTAGCAGATAACACAACTATTATAATAGTCTCTATTATCTCTATGCCATATTAACAATATGTATTTTCAACCCATAATGACATTAACATATAGGGAATCAAAGTACATGTATGAATAATTGCCCTTGTAAAATTTCATATATTACGTTGATTCGATATCAAATTGTAATAAACGATAAAAAAAGCTAAATCTAACATATTAAACGTAGCATTGATAATCTTTACAATATAAAAACAATTCTAAAGAATAATTATCAAAAATTAAATAAGAAAGAGAAATAAATTTTGTTAATAAACTCGATACTATAAATATCAATTCAACCAATAATACTATTAGTTATTTGTCTTTATATAATATCTTATCTATTTATTGATAAATCGTTAGATTCAATTAATGCAGGATTATCCCTATCTTTTGCCAAAGAATCAATAGCAATATAAATAAGCTGGCAGTTTTGCAAAATCGCTTGTCTTACTACAAATTTCGCTTTACGGTCACGAGCTTCTTTTTGCGTGGGACTTATATAGAGATCATCATAGCCATCATCATATAATGTAGCCCTATCAAATAAGGATTGCGCTCGCCAAAATGTTTGTTTAGGATAATCACGACCCTCAATATTACCCGTCAGTTTTCCTTTCATGCCGGCATAACTTGCTGGTAAATGTTTACTTTGTCGACTTTGAGCAATATAAATATGTGGATAACTTAATACATTTGACGGCAAAGGATTTAATACAAATTCCGTATTAATCATACTTGAATAATGACAGTTTTCAACAGTTAAAGGTGCAGTTCGAAAATTTAACGAACCGCACCCAGTAAGTAAAAAAAATATAACTACTATAATATGTCGCATTTTACTTTTTATAATCTATAAATGATTAATATATATTAATCATCCTTATTATAATTTATCACTAACATTTTCAGCCGTTTTCGAAATGGCTTTACCACCAGATTGAACATCTTTGCCTACACCATTAACTGTATTACATCCAACAATGAGAGTTGTCATTGCAATACCGAATACTAGAATTAACATCTTGCGTAACATAAATATTCTCCTTTTTGTGACTTGATTATTTTAATGTAGCAAATGCTTCCGCCACACGATGAATATTATGGTGATTTAAGCCCGCCACACACATTCTTCCACTGCCCACCAAATAAACAGCAAAATTATCTTTTAATTGTGTGACTTGTTGTTTACTAAAACCAGTATAACTAAACATACCACGCTGCTTAACTAAATAATCAAAAGTATGATCTGGCGCTTGTGTTTTTAACAAACTAACTAAAGTAGAACGCATCAATACAATACGATTTCGCATTGATTCAACTTCTTTAACCCAACAGGCTTTCAATTCAGAATTATTTAAAACATAACTGACTAATTGGGCACCATAAGCAGCTGGGCTAGAATAGTTTCGACGAACCGTTGCCTGAAGTTGGCCTAATACACGACGAGCAGCTTCATCATTTTCACACAACACAGATAACCCCCCAACACGTTCCCCATAAAGTGAAAATGTTTTGGAAAACGAGTTACTTATAAAACCACAAAGCCCCACTTCAGCTGCTTTTTTAATTGCGTAACTGTCACTTTCAATACTTTCACCAAATCCTTGATAAGCAATATCCATAAATGGAATGAGATCACGTGTTTGTAATACAGCAATTACTTTATCCCACTGTGATGGTGTTAAATCTGCGCCCGTTGGGTTATGACAACAAGGATGCAGTAATACAATGCTTTTGGCAGGCAATTGTTCCAATGTTTCAAGCATTGAGTCAAATTTAACTCCACATGTTTGTGAATCAAAATAGGGATAGGTATTAACTTTAAAACCTGCGCCACCAAAAATAGCAATATGATTTTCCCATGTTGGATCACTGACCCAGACTTGTGAATTAGGAAAATAACGATATAAAAAATCAGCACCGATTTTTAGTGCACCTGATCCGCCTAATGTTTGTATAGTTGAAATACGTTTATCTTTATAGGCTGAATGTTCTTCACCAAATAGCAATGACTGAATTGCTTGGCAATAAGAGGGTAAACCACTCATTGGTAAATAAAGTTGTGCATCTTGTTGATTATGATAAATATAATCACGAGCAATTTTAATACACTCCAATTGAGGGACAACACTATTTTCATCATAATAATAACCAATACTTAAATTAGTTTTACTTTCACGATGATCATTATTAAATTCAGCAACTAAAGATAAAATTGGATCCCCTGAATAGGACTCTACTTTTTCAAACATATTACAACCTAATTGACACAATAACTCATAACTGTAGATTATTGCATCAACTCAATTGGCAATCAATCACTAAATACAAGTTCAACTGTAAATAATTCAATTGAATTTTCATTAGGAATTTCAATCATTTTTGATAAGAATAATCAACGATATATTAAATGAAAAAATTATTCAATTTAAGTTCAATTTTATACTAAAACGTAGGGTTTACCTGAAACTTTTTGACAAAGATTAGCACTTTTTAGTGCTAATCAAACTAGTTAAAATTATTTAGCCGCAATGACTTCAATTTCAACTTTTGCATCTTTAGGTATACGAGCAACTTGTACACAAGAACGTGCAGGGAATCCGGCATTATTTTCGATAAAAAATGCTTCATAAACCGCATTAACAGCAGCAAAATCATTCATATCAGCTAAAAAAATAGTTGTCTTAACGATATTACTCACTTGATAACCTGCCGATGTGATTATTGCTTTAACATTGGCTAAACTTTGTTTTGCTTGTTCTTTAACACAATCTGGCATTTCACCCGTTTCAGGGACTAAAGGAATCTGCCCTGATGCAAATAGCATATTGCCTAAATCGAGTGCCTGAACATATGGTCCGATTGCTGCTGGGGCTTTTTCGGTTTGAATCACTTTTGCCATATTCAATTTTTCTCCTTTTGTATTTATTCTATCTCTTCATTACTTTTTATAAGTAATACACCTTTGTTTATCTATTTTCATTTGAACAGGAAGATAATTTGGTGTCAAGTCAATACACAATTATGATCATGGGACTTCTTAAAATTTTCTGATATGATAATCAAAATTTTTTTATTTATTGAGAGTTAACATGTTTGAGAATTTAACCGACCGTTTATCACAGACATTTCGCAATATCAGTGGTCGTGGGCGACTGTCTGAAGATAATATTAAAGAAGCACTGCGCGATGTCCGAATGGCTCTACTTGAAGCCGATGTTGCGCTACCTGTTGTTCGTGAATTTATTAATCAAGTTAAAGAAAAAGCTGTAGGTTTAGATGTCAATAAAAGCCTAACACCAGGCCAAGAGTTTATTAAAATAGTTCAAGCCGAACTGACGGCTGCAATGGGAGAAGTTAACAGTTCACTCAATTTAGCAACCCAGCCACCCGCAGTAATCTTAATGGCTGGTTTACAAGGTGCAGGTAAAACCACCAGTGTTGCAAAACTGGCCAAATTCTTAAAAGAAAAACAGAAGAAAAAAGTACTGGTTGTATCTGCCGATGTTTATCGACCAGCGGCAATTAAGCAGTTAGAAACACTAGCTAAAGCCATTGATGTCGAATTTTTTCCATCTGATGTTAATGAAAAACCAGTTAATATTGTAAATAAAGCCATTTCACACGCTAAACTACAATTTTTTGACGTACTTATTGTCGATACCGCAGGTCGTTTACATGTCGATAATGACATGATGGACGAAATCAAGGCTCTTCATCAAGCAATAAACCCAATTGAAACCCTGTTTGTTGTGGATGCCATGACCGGACAAGATGCAGCCAATACCGCGAAAGCTTTCAATGATGCATTACCACTCACTGGTGTGATTTTAACTAAAGTTGATGGGGATGCTCGTGGTGGTGCAGCGCTTTCTATTCGCAATATTACTGGCAAACCAATTAAATTTTTGGGGATGGGTGAAAAGACCGATGCTTTAGAACCATTCTATCCTGATCGTATTGCCTCTCGTATTTTGGGTATGGGTGATGTTATTTCGTTAATTGAAGAATTACAAAGTAATGTCGATCGCGAGAAAGCAGAAAAAATCGCCAAAAAATTGAAAAAAGGCGATAAATTTGATTTTAATGATTTTCAAGATCAACTTAAACAGATGCGCAATATGGGCGGTATGGGTGCAATGCTGGCAAAATTACCTGGTGTAGGTCAACTGCCGGATCATATCAAAGCACAAATGGATGATAAAATCACTATCAAAATGGAAGCAATTATTGGCTCAATGACGCTCAAAGAGCGTGCAAATCCTGAAATCATTAAAGGTTCACGTAAGCGTCGAATTGCAATGGGTTCAGGAACCCAAGTACAAGATGTGAATAAACTCTTAAAACAGTTTGACGATATGCAAAAAATGATGAAGAAAATGAAAGGTGGTGGCATGATGAAGATGATGCGCCAGATGAAAGGTTTAATGGGCGGTGGAATGGGATTCCCTCCACGTTAAATCTACGCTTAATTTCTTCCTTGTAAAAGGGTCATAATTGAACATTAGACTATCAAAAAAATCGCGCCTTCAACAGCGCGATAATTTTTTTTAATTACCTGATTTAACCGATTCAATCTTTGTTGGGCGATTCATGGTGAGTACGGTACCTATTGATGAAACAATAATAAACACAATTGCTAACCACTGATAACTCGATAATTGTTCGTGCAACACAATTAAACCAGAAAGCGCAGCAAAAACGGGTGATAAACTCATTAAAGTACTAAATGTTTGCGCAGGCAATTTTGGTAGAGCAATCATATCTAATCCATAAGGAATAGCTGAGGCCAATAAAGAGACAACAAACACCAAAGGGAGCAGATCTAACGAAAACATAGCACTACCACTTTGCCATACACCAATTGGAAATAAAAAGCACGAAGCAATTACCGACCCAATAGCGACGCTTGAAGATCCATAAATAGCACCAGCTTTACGCCCAAATAAAATGTAACATGCCCAACAACTGCCTGCTAATAAAGCAAATAAAATACCGACAGGATCTAAATTCCCTGACGCTTGATGAATAGGCAGTAACATAGCTAATCCGATCACGGCAATACCTAGCCAAATAAAATCAAACAATTGACGTGATGAACACATGGCTACCATTATTGGTCCTGTCAATTCGATAGCTACAGCAATGCCTAAAGGAATTCTAGCGATAGCACTATAAAAAGCTAAATTCATACAACCAATTGAAATACCGTATAAAAATATAAATTTTAATGCCGGTTTAGGTATTGGTTTTCGCCAAGGTTTAAAAATGATAATTAAAATTATAGCCGAAAAACACAATCGCCAAGCGGTCATACCTTCAGGTCCTAACACTGGAAAAAGATATTTGGCGATTGAAGCACTACCTTGAATGGAGATCATCGAAACAAAAATCAAAAAAACCGGCCAAGATCTTTTAAACATAAAAATACCTTACTTTAATATATTGAACTTATTGTCTATTTAATTAATGCCAAAAAGTTTGAGATAAACGATACATTTGAGTATAAAATAGACGCTTAAATAACTTACTTAACATTTACCGATTAATTAATTTTCTCTTTTTACTGACAATAAGGCTAGATCTTGTAATGCTTGTTTATAAGGTGAGTCAGGTAAAATAGCAATAACATCCGATGCTTTACGGGCTTCCGCCTGAGCAGCTTGCAAGGTAAACTCAAGTGAACCACATTCATCCATAATATGTAAAATGCGATTTAATAAATGTCGACCATTGCCTTGTTCTATAGCTCGACGAATTAATGCAGCATCCTCAGCATTTTTAGTGTGATGCATGGCGTGTAGGAGCGGTAAGGTTGGCTTGCCTTCATTAAGATCATCTCCTAAATTTTTTCCTAATTTTTGATTATTATCGGCATTGTAATCCAATAGGTCATCAATAATTTGAAAGGCTGTACCTAAATATTTACCGTACTCTTGTAAGGCAAACTCTTGCTGTTCATTTGCACCAGCTAACACCGCAGCAGAATGCGAAGTTGCCTCAAATAAACGTGCTGTTTTGCGATAAATAACTTCTAAATATTGTTCTTTGGTAATATCAGGATCATTACAATTAATTAATTGCTGTACTTCCCCTTCAGCAATAACATTAGTTGCTGCCGACATGATAGTCAAAACCTTAAACGATTCTGTACGCACCATCATTTGAAAAGAACGTGTATAAATATAATCACCGACTAATACACTAGCAGCATTCCCAAATAAAGCATTCGCGGTCGATTTACCACGCCTTAAATCAGACTCGTCTACTACATCATCATGCAATAAGGTGGCGGTATGAATAAATTCAATAAAAGCAGCCGTAATAATATGTTTGTCACCTTGATAATTAAGTGCTTTAGCAATTAATAAAGCAATAACAGGACGAATACGCTTTCCTCCACTGCTAATAATATAATTGCCCAACTGATTAATCAAAGCCACATCTGAACTTAGTTCAGCTTGTATAGCTTGGTTCACTTTAACTAAATCATCTTTTACCAGATCGAGTATTTGATTCATTGATGGATTATTCATCAGTTTAACCGCTAGAAATAATAGATATTAATCACGCTATTATCTGATAAATATTTTTATGCAACAAGAGTTGCGGATCATATTTTAAAAAAAACTACAAATGATAAGCATTTTCATTTAAAATACCCACCTTAAGTTAGAAATGTTTATTAGTATGAAGATTAACTTTGATATAGATATCAGTGATGAAAAGATCCCTCAATCCATTGCTAAGAAAGAGGAAAGAGGTGTTTATTTATATGCATTTATTGCTGTAATGTCACATTTGTGTATACTTACTTTATTGTTTTGCTCTACGCTATTTGTAAAAGACATCGTTGCAGATGAGGGCGATAATTCAATTAAAGCCATAATGATTGATTTTTCTCTTGCTGCTCCCGAACAATCATTAGTTGAAAATACACCTGATATTCAAGGTGCTCAAGACAGTGAAATTATTGATAACAAACCAATTGAAGAGACACCAATTGTTGAACCTGAACCTATTGAAGAAACAATACCTGACAAACCTGCGGTAATAACTAAAAAAGATATTGTTGTAAAACAAAAAGATAAGCCTAAGAAAAAGCCTCGCCCTGTACAAAAAGCATCACGTCAACAAGTAAGGCAAGAAGTCATTGCTGAAAATATCTCTAATACTTCTGTTGCCCCACAAATATCTGATAGTCGTCGATACTCAGGTAATCCTTCACCGATTAGTCGCAACCAACCCGAGTATCCTCGCCGAGCACTTGATATGCGGTTAGAAGGTTACGTGATAGCACTGTTTGATATAAACAGTAATGGACGTATTGAAAATATTCGGATTATAGAAGCAAAACCCAATAATATCTTTAATCGTTCAGTAATTAGTGCAATGAAAATGTGGAAGTATCAACCTATTGCAGCGAAAGATCAGAAAATAAAAATTATCTTTAATCGAGATAAATCCATTAGTTTGGACTAATTATTCGCATAATCGTTTTAAGTGACAACAACAAAGCCATAACCTATATCTCGAAAGTTATGGCAATAGTTATCTATACTCTACAACTGATTGACCATCAATTGTTCAATTTGTTCAGGCTCTTTGGGAACATCCGCGGTCAAAACTTCATTACCAGATTCGGTAATTAAAATATTATCCTCAATACGAATGCCAATACCTTTATAGCGATCTGGTACATCAGCATCTTTATTAATATACAATCCTGGCTCGACAGTTAACACCATTCCAGGTTCTAAAATTCGATCTCGTCCACTACCAACATCATGCACATCAATGCCAAGCCAATGCCCTAAACCATGCATATAAAACGCCAAATAGGCTTTATTAGCAATTAGAGTGTCTACATCACCTTGCATAATGCCTAACTTAACTAAACCTATCACCATCGTTCGTACGACTTGGTCATTAACGTCTTTAATGGATGTGCCAGGTTTGAGAAGATGAATTGCTTGATATTGAGAAGCCAAAACGATATCATAAATCTCACGTTGTTCTTGGTTAAATTTGCCATTAATTGGCAATGTTCGAGTAATATCTCCTGCGTAGTATTGATACTCACACCCCGCATCTATCAAAACCAAATCGCCATCTTTCAATTGCTCACTATTATTTTCATAATGCAAAATACAACCATTATTGCCACCACCAACAATGGTGTTATAAGATGGAAAGCGTGCACCGTGCCAAGCAAATTCGTGTAAAATTTCGGCTTCTAATTGATATTCATACATTGAAGGCGCACATTTTTGCATTGCTCTAACATGTGCCACTGCACTAATTTTACAAGCCTTACGTAATAGTTGCATCTCAAAATCCGACTTAAACATCCGCATCTCATGCACGATTGGTCGCCAATCAATGATAGAGCTTGGCGCCACTAAATTTAATCTACCCCCTTGTCTTAAAGTCGCCTGTACTTGGTTAACAATTTTATCGGCATATTGATAAAGTTGATCAGCATGATAAATTGCAGTTTTACCATTTAATAAATCGGGCAATATGGTATCAATTTCATCAAAAAGATAAGCTTCATCAACGAAAATTGATGCCAATGCAGCTTGCTGACCTAAACGATATCCCGTCCATGTCTCTGCCAAAGGATCCTTTTTTCGATTGAATAATACATACCGCGCACTATTATCTTGTTGTTTAATCACAGCCAACACTGACTCTGGCTCAGCAAAATGGGTAAAATACCAAAAATCACTATTTTGTCGATATGGATAATGAGTATCGTTACTTCGTGTTACTTCAGGAGCAGCGAAAAAAAGAGCAACACTATTGGGCACCATCTGCGCAAGCAACTTTTCACGACGCAAAATAATTTCTGTTTTAATATCTGTTTTCATCATTATGACGACCTTAATTAAGATTAATTACTAGTTAATCTTAATGAATTGTTGGTGTTATTTCAGTTTCATTGAATTCGTCAAAACATAACATTGATGTTATACGTACATATTCTTTAATTTCTTCAAACGCAAACTCAAGTTCTTGTTGATCTTCTTGCTCATCATAGCCCAAATTAACAATTTGACGTAAATCATAAATAGCTTCTCCCACATCACCTTTAATCCGATTAATTTTGGGTTGTACCAGCCCTATACCAAGTAAAAAATGATTTACCCAACCAACTAAATCATCAATTTGTGCATACAAATCTTTGTCACTAAGAAATAATTGAAATTCAAAATCTTCATCTAAGAGTTGTTGCTTAGTTAACTGATAAAGTTTAGTAATTTGTTCATTCAGAGGTGCAACAACAGTTTGACCATTATTTAACATATCTTCAACTAAAGGACGCCAACTCTCATCATGGTTACCTCCAGCTAAAATACCTACGATAAAACCATGCAACTCAGCTGCTGTAATCCCTACTTTATATTGGACTAATTGACGATTAAGTTCGTCATAATTAATAGTTTCCGCCATTACGCCACCTTGATGTTGTCATATCAAAAAATGCATTTCTGCACTTTCCACAATTTTAGTATATAATTCTAAGCTTGCTATAAATAATAAACAGGTTACTGAGCTTTATAAAGGAATTATTTTGAAGTTATTAAGAATAATGGTGAAATTGCCTCTACTACTATCTTTTTATGCAGTTTTAGCTATATCATTAGCCGCTTGTGGTACATTAGTTTCAAATAATGGCGTGATTATCCTTAATGTGCAAGATAAGATACACACTTATGTAACCGGTCAAAATTTACCTAAAACTTATAAATTAGGTAATGGCGAGCAAGAACTGCAACGATTTGAAACATTCTGTCGTAAAGAAATTAGAGCTTCACAACTTGATGGTAGTGAAGAAGTCGTTTTTGAGAATATCAAACATGGTATTAATGGGCAGGTAGAATTTAGAAAATGTAGTGATAAAATCACTCGAATTTACCGATACTGATAAAATCTAGCTATCTCTATAAATTATGGCTAATAATATTCAATGAATGTCAAAGATCTATGAAATCTTACTAGCCTTTCATGCAGTTTTTATTTATATTGGTTGCTGAAAAGAAAATATTTTTAGGAGCAAAAATAATATGTATAAACAAGATGTAACAATTACGGCATCAAATGGTCTTCATACCCGTCCAGCGGCGCAATTTGTCAAAGAAGCCAAAAATTTTAATGCTGAAATTACCGTTACTTCAAATGGTAAAAGTGCAAGTGCCAAAAGCTTATTTAAATTACAAACTTTAGGTTTAACACAAGGAACAACAATTACTATTTCAGCCGAAGGCGAAGATGAAAAAGAAGCAGTACAACATCTTGTAAAACTAATTCCAGAATTAGAATAATAACTCCAAATTAGCTATGAACAGTTTTAAAATTGAATAAGGATTAAATTTATGGTATCAGGTATACTTGTTTCCCCCGGTATCGCTTTTGCAAAAGCGCTATTATTAAAAGAAGAGCCTATTGTTATTAGTAATAGACAAATTCTTGATAACAAAATTGACGCTGAAATTGAACGCTTCAAAGAAGCTCGAGAAAAATCAAGTGAGCAATTACATGCAATCATGGAGCGAGCAAAATCTACATTAGGCGAAGATAAAGCAGCAATATTTGAAGGTCATATCATGCTTCTTGAAGATGAAGATCTTGAACAAGAAGTTATTTCACGTATTCAAACTAAACATTCTACCGCTGATGCCGCAGTTCAATCCGTTTTTGAAACTCAAGCTAAAGAACTGGAAAATTTAGATGATGAATATTTAAAAGAACGTGCAGCAGATATTCGCGACATCGGTAAACGCTTACTTAAAAATATCTTAGGTATTGAAATTGTTGATTTAAGTGCTATTAGCCAACCATGTATTTTAGTTGCGACAGATTTAACACCATCTGAAACCGCTCAATTAAATTTAGACATGGTATTAGGTTTTATTACTGATGCTGGTGGACGAACATCACATACATCAATTATGGCTCGTTCATTAGAAATTCCAGCCATTGTAGGCACATCTAACGCAACCCAAGAAATCAAACAAGGTGATTTTGTTATTTTAGATGCAATTAATAATGCTATTTATATCAATCCAGATCACACTACCCAAGAAAAATTAAAACAAGTTCAAGCAAAATTTATTAGCGATAAAGAAGAACTTTCAAAATTGAAAGACTTGCCAGCTGTAACGCTTGACGGACATCAAGTCGAAATTTGTGGCAACATAGGTACTGTGCGTGATATTGCTGGTGCAGAACGCAACGGTTATGAAGGTGTTGGTTTATACCGTACCGAATTCTTATTTATGGATCGCGATGCTTATCCTGATGAAGAAGAACAATTTAAAGCTTACAAAGAAGTGGCTGAATCAACTCATGGTTTATCCGTAATTGTACGCACAATGGATATTGGTGGCGATAAAGATGTACCTTATATGCATTTACCAAAAGAAGAGAATCCATTTTTAGGCTGGCGTGCAATTCGTATTTGTTTAGATCGTAAAGAAGTACTTCATGCCCAATTACGTGCAATCTTACGTGCATCTGCATTCGGTAAATTACGTATTATGTTCCCAATGATTATTTCAGTGGAAGAAATTCGCATATTAAAATCTGAAATCAATATTCTTAAAGAACAATTAACGACTGAAGGCAAAGCTTTTGATAAAAATATCGAAATTGGTGTAATGATTGAGACCCCTGCAGCAGCAGTGATTGCGCATCACTTAGCCAAAGAAGTAGATTTCTTTAGTATCGGAACGAATGACTTAACTCAATATACACTTGCTGTTGACCGTGGTAATGAATTGATTTCTCATCTTTACAACCCATTATCACCTTCTGTATTAACATTGATTAAAAATGTTATTGATGCATCGCATAAAGAAGGTAAATGGACTGGAATGTGTGGTGAGCTTGCTGGTGATGAACGCGCAACAATTTTATTATTAGGTATGGGGCTTGATGAATTTAGTATGAGTGCGGTATCAATTCCAAAAATTAAGAAATTGATTCGCAATACTAATTTTGAAGAGGCGAAAAAGTTTGCTGATACAGTATTACAAAAAGCTACAGCCAAAGAAATTATTGACTTAATTGAAAATTATACCGCTGAAAAGCAAATTTGTTAGGAGACAATGATGGGTCTATTCGATAAAATCAAGCAATTAGTATCCGATGATAATAAAAATAGCATCGAAATTATTGCACCTTTAAGTGGCGAAATAGTCAAAATCGAAGATGTACCAGATGTGGTTTTTGCTGAAAAAATCGTTGGTGATGGTGTTGCAATTAAACCTTCTGGTAATAAAATTGTTGCACCTTTAAACGGTAAAATTGGCAAAATCTTCGAAACCAATCACGCTTTTGCAATTGAGTCAGATGAAGGAATTGAACTTTTTGTTCACTTTGGTATCGACACAGTAGAGTTAAAAGGTGAAGGCTTTAAGCGAATTGCTGAAGAAGGTCAACAAGTAAAAGTAGGCGATACGATCATTGAAATCGATCTGCCATTACTTGAAAGTAAAGCGAAATCAGTGTTAACACCAGTGGTTATTTCTAATATGGAAACAGTGGTAGAATTAACTAAACTTTCTGGTTCTGTTGAAGCAGGTAAAACACCGATAATGCGTGTGAAAAAATAATTTTTTCATTTAAGCTAATCATAAAAAAACCTTCAGTCTAATGAAGTGACCCCCAATAGTTGGACAACCAATTACAGGGGGGCTTTTTATGTCAAAATATAGTCGAGATTTAAAAATTATCATAGCTAATAAATTCTTATCAGGAGAATCATCGGAAATTCTTTCAAAAAAATATGCGATATCTTCTCGTCAGATTTGATATTGGTCCCAAGTGGTTGCAATTCATGGTGATAACTCCTTTCAACCAACCCCTCATTTACGTCATGCCGAAGCAAGATTACAAGCACTAAAATTAATGTGGACAAATAATTGGT
>NZ_JACFPX010000019.1:0-58116 GCF_016101765.1 Gilliamella sp. B14448G11
CCGAACTCAGAAGTGAAACGCCGAAGTGCCGATGGTAGTGTGGGTATTACCCATGTGAGAGTAGGGAGCCGCCAGACTTTTAAATTTATATACACACCAAATTCGGTGGAGCGGTAGTTCAGTTGGTTAGAATACCTGCCTGTCACGCAGGGGGTCGCGGGTTCGAGCCCCGTCCGTTCCGCCACCTTATTTAGGGGCGTAGTTCAATTGGTAGAGCACCGGTCTCCAAAACCGGGTGTTGGGAGTTCGAGACTCTCCGCCCCTGCCAAAAATGATGGTTTTGTTCTAATTTTAGCCGTTCAGTAATTTTTACTAACATAAATAAAAAATTTTTGTTTACAGATTAAGTTAGTGAATTATAATTCCCGCCCAGATACTTTTACAATCTAGAGGATATAAAATGGCTGAAAGTTTTGTAAGTCAACAACGTTTTTTTGATAATAAAAATTATCCAAGGGGATTCTCTCGCCACGGAGATTTCACAATTAAAGAAGCACAAATTTTAGAAAAATATGGTTGTGCTTTTAGGGATCTTGATGCAGAAACAAGAAAGCCTGTTACAGCAGACGAAAAGTCATTTGTAGCAGTGTGTAAAGGAAAAAAAGAACCTTCTACTGATTTAGAAAAAGCATGGTTAAAATACCTATCCCGTATAAATAAGCCGAAACGTTTTCATACATTATCAGGCGGTAAGCCTCAAGTTGATGTTAATGATGATTTCGTAGATAGTGATGACTAATTCTTTTAACCAATATTTTTGTGTAATTGAATTAACAATCTATCCATAGAACGATAACTTAAAGCTTCTGAAATATGTTTTCGTTCTATGTTTTTTGATAACTCTAAATCTGCAATAGTTCGGGACACTTTCAATATTCTATGCCATGCTCTAGCTGAGAGTCCTAATTTTATCAAAGCTTGTTCTAAATACTCATTATCTTCATCAGATAACTGACAATAAAGTTGAATATCATTAGAGGTTAGTTGGCTATTTAATTTTTTATTTCTTTCCATTTGAATGTTTCTGGCTCGTAAAACTCTTTCTTTTACCATTTCAGTGGATTCGCTCTTTATTGCTCTCTGACGCAATGCTCCTTTAGGTAAAAGTGGTACTTCAATAGATATATCAAATCTATCTAAAAATGGTCCTGACAGTCGATTTAGGTAACGAATGATTTGTTGAGGCGTCGTTCTGTTATGTGTTCCTTGATAGTGTCCTGTAGGACTTGGATTCATTGCCGCTATAAGTTGAAATCTAGCTGGAAATTTTATTTTAGCATTTGCTCTTGAAATAATGATTTCACCTGATTCAATAGGTTCTCTTAACGCATCAAGGACTTTACGATTAAATTCAGGAAGTTCATCTAAAAATAACACTCCATTATGAGCTAGTGATATTTCACCGGGTTTAGGTATTGATCCCCCTCCAACCAATGCTGCAATTGAAGCACTATGATGAGGCGATCTGAAAGGGCGTTTACGCCAATTTTGGATTGATCCATTTGAACTAACCAAACTAGTAATTGCTGCACTTTCTAATGCTTCTGCATCAGATAATGGAGGCAATAATGATGTTAACCGAGTTGCTAACATTGTTTTACCTGTCCCAGGGGGGCCTATTAATAATAAATTATGGCCTCCAGCTGCCGCTATTTCCAATGCTCTTTTAGCATGCTCTTGCCCAATAATATCCTGCAAATTAGTTAACGTATCATTACCATTATGGTATTCTCTATAAGCTACTAACGGTAAACTTATTTCTTGTGTCAAATGTTGACATACCTCGACTAAATTATTTGTGATTAATGTATTTCCTTGGTGTATTAAAGATACTTCTGATTGATTCTCTGCAGATATTATTAGCGAACGCTGCTTTTTTTGGGATGAAAGTGCAGCGGGTATAGCACCTTTAACCGCTCTAATTTCTCCAGATAAAGCAAGCTCTCCTAAAAATTCATATTTAGATAAATTATCAGAGGGAATTTGTTGTGTTGCAGCAAGAATTGCAATAGCAATAGGTAAATCAAAACGACTGCCTTCTTTTGGAAGATCGGCTGGCGACAAATTGACAGTTATTTTTTTTGCAGGAAAAGTAAATCCACTATTAATGATTGCACTTCTAACACGATCTTTTGCTTCTTTGACAGTTGCTTCAGGAAGACCAACTAGGACAAAACCTGGTAATCCATTACTAATATGAACTTCTACATTTATTTGTGGAGCTTGTATTCCAATGGATGCGCGAGTGAAAATAGTTGCAAGTGACATAATTTTAATCTTTAACATTTAAATTTATTATCACTTTATTTATATATAAGTCATGCATAAATCTCACTGTTAAATTTATGCGTATTTGTTCACAATAAATATGATATTTTTTCTATTATTTACTCTTTTTCACTAATCAAGAATCTCGAAATAAATAATGATATAAAAAATAGACATGTGTTACTCAATACAACGGATGGGCCTGTTGGGGTATCGTAAATGAATGAAAATAATAATCCTCCAATGATAGATAACATACCGATAACTATTGCTATTAATGCCATAGATTCAGGTGTTTTTGAATAATATTTGGCTGTTGCAGCAGGAATAATAAGTAGCGATGTGATAATCAGTGCACCTACAAATTTCATTGCTATTCCTATTGTAAATGCTAATAAAAGGGTCAAAAACAATTTTGTGAATTGTATATTAATACCGTTACTAAATGCTAATTCTTCACTAACAGTAATGAATAAAAAATTATTCCATTGCCAAAGTAGTAAAGTGCCAATAAGCATTACACAAATAATAATTTGAAAAAGATCAGAATATGTTACAGATAGAAGATCGCCAAATAAGTATCCCATCAAGTCAATACGTATATTCTTCATTAAGCTAATAACTACTAGGCCTAGTGATAATGCACTGTGAGCCAAAATACCAAGTAAGGTATCAATTGGCAATTGCTTTTGAGATTCCAGCCAAAGTAATCCTATAGCAAGTAAAAGTGTTATAAAAATAACAGCATAAAACAAATTTATGTTGAGTAGAAAACCAAATGCAATACCGAGTAAAGCTGCATGTGATAAAGTATCACCAAAATATGACATTCTTCTCCATACAACAAATGTACCTAACGGACCTGTTACTGTAGTTAAAAATAAACCCGCTAATAAAGATGGTAATAGTAACTCAATCATTATCTTTTTTTCCAATTTTAGGTAAGATTATTTAATTATTTTGCTGTTCATTAGTGTGTTTACATAGATCATGTTGATGATTGTGATGATGTTTATAAACAGCGATTTGAGATGCACCTTGTTGACCAAAAAGAGAAATAAATTCTGGATCATTTGAGACACTAGCTGGCGTTCCTGAACAACAAATATGATGATTTAAGCAGATGACTTCATCTGTTTTAGCCATTACCAAATGTAGATCATGTGAAACCATTAAAACACCACAATTAAACTGTGTTTTCGCATTACTAATTAAATCATATAATAAAACCTGTCCATTAACATCTACCCCCTGCGTCGGTTCATCTAGGATTAATAATTGGGGGCGTTTAGCTAACGCCTGAGCAAGTAGAACTCTTTGCAGTTCACCGCCAGACAGTTGATGCATTGATTTATCAATTAAATATTCTGCTTTTACCAAAGATAGAATGTTTAGAACATTTTTACTATTTAATTGTTTATTCAAACACATAAAACGCTTTACAGTAATGGGTAAGGTCGGATTAAGTTTGATGGATTGTGGAACATAACCAATTGTTAAGTTAGTTAAACGAGTTATCTTTCCTGATGTATAAGGCATTAATCCCAAAATGACTTTAACTAATGTTGATTTACCTGCACCATTTGGGCCAAGTAACGTTACAATTTGATTTGTGCTAATTGATAACGAAACATTATGTATTATTTTTTGATGTTTTATTTCAACCGAAACATTATCTAGCGAAATTAGCTGAGTCATATTAACGTAAGTCCTTGCTCACCTATATGTTATGTTATACTATAACAATAATGTGATCTATTCTACCATAATTTATAACTATAGGATAATAATGTGAAAAAAAATGCACAAATTAAATCTAATCGATTATTGCGATTCTTAAAAATGCTAGGTCCATTGCTCATTATTAATGGGTTTATTTTAGATGCGAATGCAAACATTATTTCCTCTGTAAAACCTATTGCTTTTATAACTCAAGCGGTTTCTGATGGCATAACAAATACTGATATTTTATTGCCTGATGGAACATCTCCTCACACATATTCTTTAAAACCATCGGATTTAGCTAAAATAAAAACAGCTGAATTGATTATTTGGGTTGGTGAGGACTTAGAAACATTCATGCCTACAGTTTTAAAAAGTATTGATAAGGACAAACAAATAGAATTAATGGATATACCCACCATTAAAAGTTTACTACGAACCAGTACAAATAATCATGATCAACATGAAACCCATACTCATAATAATGATTCTGATCATGATCATCATGGTGAATACGATGAGCATATTTGGCTTTCCCCAAAAATAGCCAAAGAGATTGCTCAAGCAGTACATGATAAACTTATTAGTATATATCCCAACAAAAAAGATATTATTGATGAAAATTTAAACGAATTCACCGTTAAACTAGCTGAAACAGAACAAAACATTGCAAAAAAACTGATTAACGTACAAAATAGCGGATATTTTGTTTTTCATGATGCCTATGGGTATTTTGAATCACAGTTCGGATTAAAAAATCTAGGTAGTTTTACCATAAATCCAGCAGTACAGCCAGGTGTTCAAACTGTTTATGCTATCAAACGAGAATTAAAAGAACATCAAGCAGTATGTGTATTTAGAGAGCCACAGTTTAGCCCTGCAGTTATTGAAAAAATAGTGAATGGAACAGATGTTCGTATTGGCGAATTGAATCCCTTGGGTACAGATATCACTTTATCCAAAAATGCCTATTCACAATTTTTATTAAGATTAACACAGCAACTGTTGGATTGTTTAGATAAAAAGTAATGTAGATAATAAATAGTTAAGGTTAATTTTGGCAAGTAAGATTAAATCCCCTAATATTGAAAAGAATAAATCTAATTTTCCCTATTTTTCACTATTAGGTGTTCTTCTTGTGGTTATCTCATTTACCGTATTATGGCGGCCACTTAATTTGGAGCGCACGGTATATGTTCCTTTGACTCCTCAAGTTGAAACGACAGTAATAGATAATATTAATTCTCCAGTTATTGTTGGAGATGGTCGAATTGAAGTTGTTGGCGGTAAGTCAAAAACAGATCAAGTTACTGAATCATCAGATGTTCCTGAGGATGAAATAGTTAAAGATGAGCTAGATGACATTATTGAAGATAAGGGTAATACTGTGCAATATACTGTTGCACGTGGTGATACTCTACATGATATTTTACTAAGGTATAACGTCAATAGAAGGGATGTTTACCAATTAACAACTAACTTTAAACAGCTAGCCAATTTAAGAATTGGTCAACAAGTTAGTTGGACGACTGATGATTCCAATAATTTACAAAGTTTTAGTTGGATAATATCCAGTAACAATATCAGAATTTACGAAAAATCAGGCAATAAATTTATCGAAAGCTCTGAAACTGTAGAAGTGATACCACAGGAAGTAGTTATAAAGGGGGATATAAAAAACAGTTTCATTGCTGATGCGCGTAAAAGTGGATTAACGAGTAGTGAAATTGGTGTTATCACTCGAGCCTTACAATGGCGCTTAGATTTTCGTCGTTTAAAAGTTGGTGATAAATTCTCGGTAATTTTATCGCGTGAAGTACATGGTAAGCGCTTGTCTAATAGTCAATTAATCGGTGTTCGCATTAGAAATGGTAGCAAAGATTATTATGCTATTTTAGCTGATGATGGTCAATACTATGATATTAACGGCGGCAGCTTATCACAAAGTTTTTTTCGATATCCTCTTGAAAAACAGGCTCGTGTATCGTCAGGATTTAACCCACGTCGTTTAAATCCTGTTACTGGTGTTGTTACACCTCATAATGGAGTTGACTTTGCCGTATCCCGAGGAACACCTGTTTTATCAGTAGGTAATGGTGAAGTGGTTATTGCCAAGTATAGTGGTTCTGCGGGTAACTATATTGCTATTCGTCATGGTCGTCAGTATATGACAACATATATGCATCTGGATAAAATATTGGTAAAACCTGGTCAGCAAGTTAAGCAAGGTGATAAGATTGGCCTATCAGGCAATACAGGGCGATCGACAGGCCCTCATCTACACTTTGAGTTACATATTAATAATAAACCTGTTAATCCTTTAACGGCAAGTTTACCTATTTCAGAAGGGTTAACTGGTAAATCAAAAAAAGCATTTTTGTCAAAAGTTAAAGATATTCGCCCGCAGCTAAATTTTTAAAAAATTAAAGGTTAATTTTATACTAAAACGTACCCATTTCCTGAAACTTTTTAACGAAAAGAAGGTTAAGGTATCCTTAAGAAATTATGTTATTATAAGGTTAATTTTGATTGAATAATAAATGTTAGGTGTAGCTTGAATAAATCAACAAAAACAACCAAAACAAATAAAAAACGATCCGCTAAAAAGGTTAAGAAAAAGACTTTATGGCGACGGCTTTGGTCGTTTCTGTTTAAAGTCTTTCTAGTTTTTGCTGCTGTAGCTATAATTTATGGTATCTATCTTGACCAGCAAATCAAAGAACGTATTGATGGTAATGTTTGGGAACTGCCAGCTGCAGTTTATGGTCAAATTATTGATCTTGAACCAGATAGTGAATACAGTTTAAGTGATGTAGTCACTATGTTAGTTGGGGCTCAATATCGACAGCAAGACACCAAAGCAACGCGCCCTGGCGAATTTATTGTTACTAACGATACAGTACAAATTTATCGTCGACCTTTTACTTTCCCTGATGGTGAAGAAAAAGCGTTTCGTGTCAAAATTTCATTTTATGAAAATCATATTGATCGTATCACTAATTTAGATACCGGTCGTGATTTTGGATTACTACGCATTGATCCTAAATTAATTACTATGCTGCATTCTCCTAATGGCGAGCAGCGATTATTTGTGCCGTTAAAAGAATTTCCTGATTCACTCATACAAACGTTAATAGCCACCGAAGATAAACGTTTTTATAATCATTATGGAGTGAGTTTATACTCTATTGGACGTGCGATTTTTGTTAATTTAACGACTGGTCGTACGGAAGGTGGTAGTACCTTAACGCAACAAACAGTAAAAAATCTTTTTTTGACTAATGAACGTAGCTTAAGTAGAAAGATCCGCGAAGCTTATATGGCATTGATTTTAGATGCCCGATATAGCAAAGAAAGAATCTTAGAATTATATCTAAATGAAGTCTATTTTGGACAAGCAGGTAGTGAAGAGATTCATGGTTTTCCGCTGGCTAGCCTGTATTATTTTGGACGTCCTGTTAATGAGCTTACATTAGATCAGCAAGCTGTTTTAGTTGGAATGGTAAAAGGCGCATCACTTTATAATCCTTGGACACAACCAAAACAAGTTCTTGAGCGTCGTAATATTGTTTTAAAACTTACTCAACAACAAGGTATTATTGATGAAGAGTTATATAACTTATTAAGTCAGCGCCCACTCTCTGTATTACCTAAAGGAGGCGTCATTTCTCCTCAACCTGCATTTATGCAAGTTGTACGCAGTGAACTGAGAAAGCAGTTAGGAGATAAAGCTGATCATCTGTCAGGAATGAAGATCTTCACTACTTTTGATCCAGTTGCTCAGGCAGCTGCCGAACAAGCAGTAACCAATCAAATAGAATCATTACGTAAATCTACGAACAAAGATTTACAAACTGCAATGGTCATTGTTAGTCGGGAAACGGGTGAAATACGGTCAATTATAGGTAGTGCTGAACCACGTTATCCTGGTTACAATCGAGCATGGTTAACAAGACGATCAATTGGGTCTTTAGCTAAACCTTCAACCTATTTGACTGCGTTAGGGCAACCAGATAATTATCAACTAAATAGTTGGCTTAATGATAATCCACTGTCAATTAAAGTCGATAATGGAAGCTATTGGCAACCGAAAAATTTTGATCGGAAATATCGTGATCGTGTTATGTTGGTGGATGCTTTAGCGCTCTCACTTAATGTACCGACTGTTAATCTAGGAATGGAATTAGGACTTGATGCGAGTAAAAATACTTTAGAAGCATTAGGTGTACCAGCAGATCGCATACCTAATTTACCATCAAGATTACTTGGAGCTTTAGAATTAACGCCATTAGAAACAGCACAAATGTTTCAAACTATTACTAATAATGGCCAACGTTCGCCATTAACTATTCTCCGATATGTATTAACGGATAAAGGAAAGTTGGTTTATCAAAGTTATCCACAGCAACTACAAGCTGTGTCAGCACAGTCCGCTTATTTAACAACTTATGCAATGCAGCAGGTTGTTGAATCAGGTACATCGCGTTCATTAAAATCCAAATATGGACCATTTAAACTCGCTGCTAAAACTGGGACAAGTAACGATTCACGAGATAGTTGGTTTACAGGAATTGATGGTAAAAATGTTGCTGTCATCTGGATTGGGCTTGATGACCATTCTCCTATGAAATTAACAGGAGCAACGGGAGCGCTAAAAATTTATAGTGAATATTTACAGAATAATCCACCTAAGAAATTAGTACTGCCTATGCCACAAAATATTTTTATGATGCCAATTGATAGCAATGGTCAGTGGCAATGTGGTGGAAGTGGTGTTCGTACTTTGCCTGTATGGACCGCTAATCCCCAAGGTTTGTGTTCTGGCGGTAACCAATCGGTGTCAGATAAATCGGCACCGTCTTGGGTATCTGAAATGTTAAATAACTAAGTAGGACTCTATGCCTGAATTACCAGAAGTCGAAACAAGTCGTTGTGGTATTTTACCTTATTTAAAAGGTCAGACTATTAAACAAATAATTGTTCGACAGCCTAAATTGCGTTGGCCAGTTGATGATGCAATTAAGAATGCTCAAGGACAAGTTATTTTAGATATTCAAAGACGTGCGAAATATCTGTTGTTACAATTGTCTTATAACTGGATAGTAATTCATTTAGGAATGTCAGGTAGTTTACGCATTTTAAAAAATCATCAAGAAGCTGAAAAACATGACCATATTGATTTGGTTTTAGAAAATGGTGTGATATTACGTTACACAGACCCAAGACGTTTTGGATCTTGGCTTTGGGCTAATTCACTCGATGATGTATTCCAATTGCAAAATTTGGGACCAGAACCTTTGAGTGATGAGTTTTCAGCAAACTATTTATTTGAAAAAGCAAAAAATCGACAAATACCCATTAAAAGTTGGATTATGGATAATCATATTGTGGTTGGCGTTGGCAATATTTATGCTTCAGAATCATTGTTCATGGCAAAAATTAATCCCAATCGAAAAGTCAATTCTATACAATTAGTGGAATTTGAGAGATTAGTTAATGCTATTAAGCAAGTACTTACTAAATCAATTACACAAGGTGGTACCACGCTTAAAGATTTTCTGCAATCGGATGGAAAACCAGGCTATTTCGCTCAAGAACTTCAAGTTTATGGTAGAGGCGGTGAAAAATGCTATATTTGTAATGCAGAAATAAAATCACAAAGAATAGGACAACGTAATACGTTTTATTGTGAACAATGTCAAAAATAATGAATTGTTTATTTTTATGTGAGTAATTACCTAAAATAGTCGATGTAAGTTAACATAATATTGAAAGCTCAATTAAGTTAAAATTTGTATAAATAACATCTATTTTCTTTCTTTAAACCATCATCAACTCAGATAAATGTACATACCAATTTTTCAATTAATTAGTGTTTACCAACTGAAAAGCTAATTATTGGAATGTAGCAAAAAGTAAATTGAAATATTTTGCTTTGAAGTGACTAGACTTGTTACGCGATATCGGATATCTTTTTGGGGGGGATAAAAGTATTTATCTTTTATAAAGTTTAATATGTGGCGCTAATTAATTAGTGATAAAATATTAAACTCCAAAGATATTTCAATCGCGTTGTTTGTAATTTGCATTGATTTTAATGTAATTTATTTCGCTTTTATTAAGGAATTTAAGATGATCAAATTTGCTTGTCGCTTTTTGATAACTTTATCTGTTTTATTTCATACAATGATTGCTAATGCAGATGTTCGCATTATTATCACCGATGGCGTTAGTTCTGCCAAACCGATAGCAGTTGTACCTTTTAAGTGGACAGGATCGGGTGAGCCTCCACAAAATATTGAGGATATAGTTGCTTCAGATTTACGCAATAGTGGTAAATTTAATCCTATTGATGTTAATAATATGCCACAAAAGCCAACCACTGCTTCAGAAGTTACTCCTGCTGTTTGGGATCAACTTGGTGTTTCAGCTGTGGTTGTTGGTTCCATTCAACCTGATGCTTCCGGGAAATATTTAATTAATTATCAATTAATTGATACCGTTACTCGTCCAGGTGCAGTTTTAGCACAAAATCAATATTCGATTGATAAACGTTGGATTCGTTATGCAGCGCATACTGCAAGTGATGAAATTTTTGAGTCACTAACAGGCATAAAAGGTGCTTTTAGAACACGTATTGCTTATGTGGTTAAAACTACTAGGGGACCTTTTACACACGAATTAAGGGTGTCTGATTACGATGGGTATGATCAAATGACTGTCCACCGTTCTAAAGAACCATTAATGTCGCCTACATGGTCACCGGATGGCAAAAAACTTGCTTATGTAACTTTTGAAGGTGGTCGTTCATCATTAGTTGTAAAATCATTAGAAACCGGCGCTGTTCAAACAATTGCTGCTTTCCCAAAACATAATGGTGCCCCTGCTTTTTCTCCTGATGGCAGTAAATTAGCTTTTGCATTATCCAAAGATGGAAGTTTAAATTTATATATGATGGATTTAAACTCAAAGAAATTAACTCAAATTACATCAGGTCGTAGCAATGATACTGAGCCATCATGGATGCCAGATAGCCAAACAATTGTTTATACTTCTGACCAAGCTGGTCGCCCTCAACTTTATACTATTAATATAAATGATGGAAGCACCCAACGTTTAACATGGGATAATACACAAAATCAAAATGCCCGTGTTGCTCCTGATGGTTCTTTTATTGCAATGATTTCGACAAATAACGGTGAACAGCATATTACACGTTATGATACAGAAACAAATACTTATCAACGATTGACGGATTCATTTTTGGATGAAACACCAAGCATAGCACCTAATGGAACTATGATTATTTATAGTTCAACACAAGGATTAGGCACAATTTTGAATCTTGTTTCAACCGATGGTAATTTTAAAGCTAGACTACCTGCTACTGATGGGCAAGTAAAATTTCCTGCTTGGTCACCATATTTATAAATAAAGGATTGAAATTTATTCTATATTCTGAATATTAAAATTGTACAAAAGGTAATAGCGTTATAATATATAACGCTATAATTTCTAATTGATAAATTGTGTTATTTTTATAATTAGTAAGAGATATAATCTATAAGTAATATTTTTTAAAACACAAAGGAGTTAATACAATGCAATTTTCTAATTTTCTTAAAGTAGCTGCGGTTGCTTTACCACTAATGGCAGTTACTGCATGTTCATCAAACAATACCACTACTGACCAAGGTGGGACTACAACCGTTAATGCATCCCAAAGAGTTTTAGAGCAAATTCGTAAATTACAACAAATCAACATCGTATATTTTGATTTTGATAGATATAATGTTAAACAAGAGTTTGCAACATTATTAGATGATCATGCAGTTTTCATGCGTGCAAATCCAGATATTAAAGTCGTAATTGAAGGTCATGCTGATGAACGTGGTACGCCAGAATACAATATTGCATTAGGTGAACGTCGTGCGAGCGCAGTTAAATCATATCTACAAGGTAATGGTGTTCCTGGCGGACAAATGGACATCGTATCTTATGGTAAAGAAAAACCAGCTGTATTAGGACATGACGAAGAAGCTTATTCTAGAAACCGTCGTGCAGTAATAACATACTCTGGTTTCTAATTAGTTTATTTAACGGCTGTTTATGCAGCCGTTTATTTATCAAGTTCACGCTGAGTATAATAATATGTATAAAAAAGCACTGATATTGTTCTTATTTCTTCTATTTAACAGTTATGGTTGTGCTGCAAGAAGTTCAGATTTAGAAAGAACGATTCAAGCACAAGGTCAATTATTAGTTGAAAGTCAACAGAAAATTACTGAATTACAAGCTGATGTCGATACACTTCGTGGTCAACTAGAAGAAACTCAATACCAGCTTAATCAGACCATAGAACGTCAAAAAATGATTCTTCAGCAATTGGTTAATGGTTCAGGACTCTCTTCTAATACTAATTCATCCAGAGAGGGTATATCTTTACCACCTTCTGCTACTGATGACCAACCACCATCAGATTTACAAAGTTGGACAAATTCTGGTAATGATAAAATTGATTATGATTTCATTGTACAATTTATTAATGATGATAAACAAAATGCTGATACAATAGCTGCCTTTCAAAAGTTTATAAAGAATTACCCAAAATCATCTTATTTAGCCAATGCTAATTATTGGTTGGGTCAACTTTATTATAAGGAAGGAAAGAACGATGAGGCTTCATTTTATTATGCTACTGTTGTAAAAAATTATCCATCTTCTTCCAAAGCAGCAGATAGCCTTTATAAAGTAGGAGCTATCTTATTGGATAAAGGTGATAAAAAGAATGCTAAAACTGTTTTTCAACAAGTTATAAGTAAATATGCTAAAGATAAACAGGTTGTTGATCTTGCGAAGCAAAAATTAGCATCGCTTAAATAAAATGTATAAATAACCAGCTATTGAATTAAAATACTAATAAAAGGGTTGCGCTGCTTAGCAATTATAAGTATTATAGCAACCCGAAATCGCTTGTAGCGCTAGTTATTAAGAATAAAGATTTCGTTCAATATGGGTTGTTAGCTCAGTCGGTAGAGCAGCGGACTTTTAATCCGTTTGTCGAGCGTTCGAATCGCTCACGACCCACCACTTTCTTTCTTCATTTTGAAATCATAAAAGTAGTCTCAACTTAATACACTTAACTTGATAAAAAACATTAATGTTAGTCAAAATTTATTTTTAATAAATTTGAATAACACATATTTTTAATTCCACAGAGATTAATTAAGTACAAAAAGTATCGAATAATCAAAATTAGTTCCTATCATCTTCATTCATCCTTTCTTAATTTAACAAAATAGCCTTACTTATATTAATAATATTAATATATTTCAAAAAAATATAATTAAAAACCTATTTTACAGAGCTGAAAAACATAAAATAAGTTGTGCGTGCGAATAATAATCATTATCATTATTGTTGTTGTTTTAGCATTTATCAAATAACACAACAAATAATAGGAAAAATAATGAAATTAGTTAATCAAGTATTCTTACCTTGCTTATTAAGCTCTACCGCTTTTATCGCTTATGCTCAAGAAAAAGTTAATGATGATAATGATATTGAAACTATGAAAGTTGTCGCAACAATTAAGGATAATAATGATCAGCGAATAAAAAAATCATCAACAGCAACTAAATCATCCTTTTATATAAAGGATATTCCTCAAACTATTAATTCGGTTGATCTTCAACAAGAGAAAATTTATGGGCAAAATGATCTTAGTGTCATTGTAAATAAATTACCTGGGGTAGATGCAACTTATGATATGCGAGATGAAGGTATCAAAATCCGAGGTTTTTCCGCCAGCTCTGGTGATATTTATCGTGATGGTGTTCGCGCGAGTGGACAAGTTAGACAAAGCACCGCTAACATTGAGCGAATTGAAGTGTTAAAAGGACCCGCCTCAGTACTTTATGGCAGAGGCTCAGGTGGCGGAATGATAAATATGATTAGTAAACAAGCAAACTTTGATTCACCCACTACGTTAAGTTTGAGAGGGGGATCTTGGGATAAATACGGCGGAATGGTAGATATAAATCATGTTTTACATGATAATATTGCTATACGCATGACAATTGATCATCAATCAGAAAAGAGTTTTCGTAAAGGAATAAAACAACGCGATACAATGGTTTCACCAAGTATATTGTATGATAATTTGGCTGGATTTAATTGGTTAGTACAATATACTCATGATAAATTATGGCGTAAGCCAGATAGGGCGCCAGCCTATTATAACCTACCTAAAGGTGTCTCAATTAAAACAGCTTATGCTCACCCTGATGACTATGTAAAAGATAATTTTAATTCATTACGTTCAGTTATGGGATATGAATTTAATCATGACTGGTCTATCAAGCTAACTAATCTATATCGTAAAGCTGATCAGAATTTCGATCACCTTTATGCAGGTAATTATTGTGATTTAAGTGGTAAACTTAGTAATCGCGCACCTTGCGATTATAAAGGTAAATTAAAATTCCGTCGAGCTTGGCAAGAAACATCGAATAAAACTTATAGTAATACCCTTGATTTAGTGGGTAAGTTTAATACGGCGAGTATTTCTCATGATATGTTAATAGGGTTAGAATATAATATTGAAAAACGAGAACCGAGATTAGCTTTAACTAGCCAATATCCGGAAGCAGTTGATCCATATCATCCTCATTGGAACTCAAAAAAACCTCGATATAATAAATTAAGTACTAAGACTAATCATAAAGCTACATCCAAAGGGGTATATTGGCAAGACCTAATCAGTTTTACTGAGCAGTGGAAATTACTTGCAGGATTACGTTATGATAATTATGAGTTTGCATCGGATAATAAATTGAATCATCAAAATCGGTCATATGATGGACACTCTCTAAGTCCTCGGTTCGGATTAATTTGGCAGCCGATAGAATCCCAAAGTTTTTATGCTTCGTATAGTAAAAATTTTGCGCCATATGGGGGACGTGGTTTAATCACACTTGCGACAGACTCTAAGACTGTTTACGATGACAAACCTCAATATTCTCGTCAATATGAAGTTGGTGTCAAAAGCGATTGGCTTAATGACAAGCTTTCCTCTCAAATCGCGCTTTACGACCTTGAGCTTTATAATATTCGTTATCAACCCGATGCAGTTAACGATCCTTATAATTGGCAAGTTAGAGGCAGTGATAGAAGCCAAGGTATAGAATTAAGCGTAATAGGAAAATTGAGCAATAATTGGTACATCAATAGTGGTATTGGCTATCAGCAAGCAAAAGTTCATAAAGATAAAAAAACACCAGCTAACAAAGGCAAATATTTATCCAATACAGCCAAACATAGTGGTTATTTAAGCGTACGTTATTTGCCTTATGAAAATTGGTTTACTGAACTGGAAGTTAACTATAAGGGCTCAATGTATAACGATGAGAACAATCAGATTAAACGTCCTGGTTATGCATCATGGAATGCGGCAATTGGTTATCAAACTCAATCCGTTGATGTGACTTTAGCGATAACTAATTTATTCGGTAAAGAGTATTGGCGTTCAAGTAGTATGCCTGGTACACCTCGAGCCTTTTTATTAACTGCAAGTTATAAATTATGATACTTAATTAATGTTTTTAGGATTGAAAGATAATCGGTTAACTATTTATGTATTCATAAAAAGTAAGCATAAATAATAAGTTGCTACAGTAAAGAGGGAATAGCATTCCCTCTTTTTTATGATGTTTAAACTTTAGCTGCTAATTCAATAATTTTCATTGTTACTTCAAATGATTTTACAAATGATGATAACGGTAAAAATTCGAAACATGAATGAAAGTTATGTGCACCAGTAAAGTAGTTTGGTGTAGTCAGGCCTCTTGCCGATAGTGCTGAACCATCTGTTCCGCCACGCATAGCAATTGTATTTGCCTTAATATTCAATTTCTCAAATGATTGATAAATTAAATCAATTGAACGCTTATCTTCACCTAAATAATTAGCAATATTACTATAAGTATCGGTTATTTGACATTCGATTTTAGCTCTTGGATATTTACGGCTTATAAAACTTATCACTTCTTGAATATAAGTTTTACGTGCTTCATATTTAGCTAAATCAAAATCTCGGATACTCATTTTTAACGTTGTTGTACTTTGGTTACCAATAATATCGTTAAACCAGAAATAGCCTTCTTTATTTTCAGTATGTTCAGGCGTTTCGAAACTATCAAAACAGTTAATAATATCGTTAGCAATACCAATAGGGTTGATTAAAACATTTTTAGCTGACATTGGGTGTGCAGTTACACCTTCAATTTCAATAATTGCTGAACCTGCATTAAACGTTTCATAAACGACTTCACCTAATTCGCAACAGTCAATTGTGTAAGCAAAATCAGGTTTAAAACGATTCAAGTCAAGTTTTTTCGCGCCGTTTAAACCGACCTCTTCATCAGGTACGAAAGCAACATAAATATCACCATAGGTACAATTTTGCTTTTGTAATTGATCTAACATTGTCATAACAACAGCTATTGCAGCTTTATTATCGGCACCCAGCACACTTGTACCATCAGTAACAATTAATTCTTCATTGATGTATTTATTCAATTCAGGATGCTCAGCAACTTTAAACCAGATATTTTTATCTTTATTTAATAAAATATCTTCACCCGTAAAAGTGACTCGTTGTGGGTTAATTTTATCCGATAAGGCGACATCAACTGTATCAAGGTGAGCGACGTAACCAATTTTAGGTGCATTTGGGTTATTTCCAGATAACTTAGCAGTGACAATACTGTGCTCATCAAGATGAACTTCTTGTAGATTAAGATCAATTAACTCTTGTTTGAGTAAATTGGCTAATTGTGTTTGTCCTGATGTAGAGGGAACATGTGCACACCCCATCGCACTTTGACTTGGTATACTAACGTAACGTAAAAAACGTTCAACTAATTGTTCGGTAATGTTCATATTATTTTGACTCCTTATTGATGACTAATGATTCACGGGTGGATAAACATAACCACTATCAAAGCCGATAGGCAGTCCTAGGAACCAAAATAGCAGTAAATTAATTGTTAAAGCAATAAGTAAGCCCGCAGTATATGGGATCATCATAGAGCTTAAAGTACCCACTCCAGTATTTTTACAATACTGCTGACAATAGGCAATGATTAAAGGATAGAAAGCAAACATTGGTGTACTAACATTGACTGCTGAGCTAATACGATAGGCCGCTTGTGTTAGTTCTGGTGAAATACCAACAGACATGAGCATAGGAACAAAGATCGGTGCTAAAATAGCCCATTTTGACGAAGCAGAAGTAATTAATACATTTAACATGCTAGTTAAAATGATCACACCAAATATAGTGACAACCGATGGTAAATGTAAGGCTTTTAAAAATTCAGCACCACCAATAGCAATCAATGTCCCTATTTGGGAGTGTGAAAAGACATATAAAAACTGTGCACAAAAGAATGCAAAAACAATAAAAGGAATAAGAGATTGAGTAATCTTTTCCATTGATTTGACAATATCACGTGATGATTTAAATGCGCCAGTGATTACGCCATGGATTAAACCAGGAATAGCAAAAAAAACAAATAATAAAGGTACAATGATTTGCATAATTGGTGCTTGATTGCTGGTTAAACTACTATCGGGTGCACGCAGTAAAGAATTTTCAGGTAACAGTAACAATACTAATCCAATAGCAATAATCAAAAATACACAAGAAGCGATTTTAAAAGCGCGATTTTCTAAAGGTGTAATAGCTGGTGAATTAGCCAAATTATTAAGTTCAAGATCGTTATTTAGTGGCATCGTTGCTTTTAAGCGAGGTTCAACAATTTTATCTGTTATAAACCAACAAGCAATTAACACAAAGAATGTACCGCCAAAACTTAAAAAATAGTTACATAAAACATTAACTTGATAAGATGGATCGATAATTTGTGCCGCACTTTGAGTAAAACCTTGCATGATCGGATCGATGATTGATGGCGTATAACTTGAACTAAAACCACCTGCTAATCCTGCAAATGAGGCCGCTATACCTGCAAGAGGATGACGACCTGTTGCATAAAACATCATTGCCGAAACTGGCATTAAAATAACATAAGCAGAGTCAGCCGCAATATGACAAACCATACTGACAAAGATAACTGACGGAGTAACTAATTTTTGGGGAGTTACAGCCAATAATTTTTTAAGTAATACATGAATATAGCCACTACTTTCGGCAATTCCTATACCTAATGTGGCAACAATAGTAATGCCTAGTGGTGGAAAACTAACAAAATTGGGTACCATTTTAGTAAAAAATGTTACTAAATGATCAGGCGCTAGCATATTAATGACCACCAGTTTTTCTTTAGTTACTGGATTTATAAAATCGAAGCTTACAAAGGAAAGTAATAATGAAGCAACAAAACAGATAATTAAAGCGAAGAAAAAAAGTGTAGTGACATCGGGGATTTTGTTTCCAATTCGTTCTATAGTATTTAAAAAGCCGCCGGTTCTGATCGGTGACGAATTTGTAGTTTGATTCATAAAAAAATAAGTATATATGTTGTTCGGACCGACAATTTAGCACATATCAATACGGTAGGTAAACCAAGTGTTAGTTAAGTTTTATTCTGTTTCATTAAGTTAATTTGAACGCTCTCATCATTACTATAATTTATATAACTTGTTATTTTTAAAATATCTTTGATATGCATCTTAATTCATATTTCGTTAGTATAGCCTATATCAGCGCTCATCTTTCATGCAAATTATGCTCAATTATTATTAACAACAATGTAATTGCATAAAAATTTTTTAGTGATATATTAATTGAATATTTAGTCACTAAAATAGCATAAATATTCAATCGAGTTAAACGTAACACTTTAGGAAATATTATAATACACGCAGTGGGGGTTATCATGGTTTTCGATATTGATTTAATTAAATATATCTATCAGCACTATCCACAAAAAATTGACCTCATTCGGCAAAGAATCGGAAAACCATTAACCTTAACAGAAAAAATTCTTTATGCACATCTAGCACCAGGAGAAGAGCTTAAAAATTATAAACGTGGTGAAGATTATGTTAATTTTGCGCCAGACCGAGTGGCTATGCAAGATGCAACGGCCCAAATGGCGCTCTTACAATTGATGAATTCTGGGAGAAATAGAGTTGCTGTACCATCAACAGTTCATTGCGATCACTTAATTCAAGCGTATAAAAATGCTCATGATGACTTAATTATTGCTGAAAGTAATAATCAAGAGGTCTATCAATTTCTACGAGATGTATCAAACAAGTATGGTATTGGGTTTTGGAAGCCTGATGCCGGCATCATTCACCAAGTTGTTCTTGAAAATTATGCTTTTCCAGGTGGGATGATGATAGGTACGGATTCACATACTCCAAATGCAGGAGGCCTTTCAATGATAGCTATTGGCGTCGGTGGAGCTGATGCTGTAGATGTCATGGCTGGTATGCCATGGGAATTAAAAATGCCTAAAATTATTGGGGTAAAATTGATTGGTAAATTATCTGGTTGGGTCTCACCTAAAGATGTTATTTTAAAACTTGCTGGTATTTTAACGGTTAAAGGTGCAACAAATTCAATTATTGAGTATTTTGGTGAGGGCGCTCAATCTTTATCAGCAACAGGAAAAGCAACAATATGTAATATGGGGGCAGAGGTTGGTGCTACAACATCCATATTTGCATATAGTAAAAAATCTGCCGATTACTTGGCGATAACTGGTCGCCAAGAGGTAGTTGATTTAGCGAATAAATTAGTTGACTGTTTTAATCCAGATTCTGCTGTTTTAGATCAACCAGAAAAATACTATGATCAAGTAATTGAAATTAACCTTTCCGAACTTGAGCCTTATGTAAATGGGCCTTTCACGCCAGATTTGGCTTATCCAATCTCACAACTTGCAACAGCAGTTAAAGAACATAATTACCCAGATAATATGGAAGTTGGATTGATTGGTTCATGTACTAACTCTTCCTATGAAGATATGATGCGTGCTGCATCGGTGATTAATAATGCTAACCAATTAGGGCTCACCGTAAAAGCCAAATTAATTATTAATCCTGGATCCGAGCAAGTAAAATATACTTCCAAGCGAGATGGTATATTAAATCATTTTGAACAAGCTGGCGCGGCCATCATGGCAAATGCTTGTGGACCTTGTATAGGACAATGGCGCCGTGATGAAGTAGCCGATGAACATAAAAATTCGATAGTAACCTCGTTCAATCGTAACTTTGCTAAACGTAATGACGGCAGCCCAAACACTTATGCTTTTGTGTGCTCTCCTGAAATTGTAGTGGCATTATCTATTGCTGGAAAATTAAGCTTTAACCCATTAACCGATAACCTAATTAACGATAAAGGACAAAAAGTCAAACTTCAAGAGCCAAGTGGTGATGAATTACCGAAACGTGGATTTGAGGTAGATGATGCAGGTTATGTTGCTCCAATTGCTGATGGCAGTTTAGTGGAAGTCCATATTGCTACAAATTCTGAACGGTTACAGCAACTTGCACCTTTTTCACCTTGGGATGGAAAAGACATTATATCGCAACCGTTGTTAATTAAAGCGACAGGAAAATGTACCACAGATCATATTTCAATGGCTGGTAAATGGCTAAAATTTCGCGGTCATTTAGATAATATTTCAAATAATATGTTGATCGGCGCTATTAATGCTTTTAATCAAAAAAGTAACTCAGTGTTAGATACTCAAACAGGAAATTACATCGAAGTTCCAGCATTAGCTCGCAAATTGAAAGCACAAGGCGTTGGTTCAATAGTAATTGCCGAAGAAAATTATGGTGAAGGTTCATCGCGAGAACATGCTGCGATGGAGCCACGTTTCTTGAATGTTAAAGCGATAGTTGTTAAATCATTTGCTCGAATTCATGAAACCAATCTTAAAAAACAAGGAATGTTAGCACTGACATTTGTTGATAAGTCTGATTATGACAAAATTCGCGAAGATGATCAGATTAGCATTACTGGTTTAACTGATTTTGTGCCTGAAAAACATCTAACATTAACGCTTCATCATCATGATGGTACAACTGACTCTTTTGCTGTTGCTCATACTTATAATCAATCTCAAATAGATTGGTTTAAAGCGGGTAGTGCCCTAAATAAAATGAAAGAACAATTTAATGAAAACCACAAATAAGAGGAATATAAAATGAATCAGCAAGTTTTGATTGAAAATGGACAACTCATTGTACCTGATAACCCGATAATTCCTTTTATTGAAGGTGATGGTATTGGTAAAGAAATTTGGGCGGCAGCGAATAAGATCTTTGATAAAGCGATAGAAAAAGCCTATCAAGGTAACCGTAAAGTTGAATGGCACGAAGTACTTGCAGGTGAAAAATCATTTAATTTGAATGGTAATTGGCTGCCCGATGAGACTATGAATGCTTTTAAAAAATATTTGATTGGCATAAAAGGGCCATTAACAACCCCCGTTGGTGGGGGCATTCGTTCTCTTAATGTTGCACTTCGCCAAGAGTTAGATCTTTATGTATGCTTACGACCCGTTCGCTGGTTTAAAGGTGTTGAATCACCTATAAAATATCCAGAAAAAGTTAACATGACTATTTTTCGAGAAAATACTGAAGATATTTATGCTGGCATCGAATGGATGCAAGGAACACCAGAAGCTGAAAAATTTTATCAGTTTTTATCTGAGCAAATGGGGGTAAAAAAAGTGCGTTTCCCTAAAACTTCATCTTTTGGTGTTAAACCTGTTTCAATAGAGGGCTCTGAACGATTAATAAGATCCGCAATAAACTACGCATTACAACATAATCTGCCTTCAATTACCTTAGTTCATAAAGGGAATATTATGAAGTTTACCGAAGGAGGATTTAAACAATGGGGATATGAACTTGCTGAAAAAGAATTTACTGATGCGGTTTTTACAATGAATCAATATGCGAAGATACAAAAAGCAGTTGGAAAAGCCACAGCAGATAAAGCTTTAAATGATGCTATATCAGCATCTAAATTGATTGTAAAAGACGTGATTTGTGACGCATTTTTACAAAATACCTTATTAAATCCGCAAGACTATTCAGTCGTCGCTACATTAAATCTAAACGGTGATTATGTATCAGATCAACTGGCGGCCATGGTTGGTGGTATTGGTATAGCGCCCGGTGCAAACATTAATTATTTAACTGGACATGCCATTTTTGAAGCAACACATGGCACAGCCCCTAATATAGCGGGTCAGAACCAAGCAAATCCCTCATCGCTATTACTTTCTGGTGTTATGATGTTTGATTATCTTGGCTGGCATGAAGTTGGTCAACTGATCACTAAAGCCATGGAAACTTTATTTCAACAAGGAAAAGCTACAAACGATTTAGCTCGTTTTATGCAAAATGGACAATCCTTATCAACCACTCAATTTACTCAAGCAGTAATAGATAACTTATAAAATTAAGGAGTAATTACAAATGAAAGAAAAATTTTTAGTTTATAAGCTATCTGAAACTGTCAAAAATACCAGTAAGATTCAATCACAATTATTTGAAAAATTTAATGTAAAACGTGGATTACGCAATGCCGATCACACTGGCGTCCTAGTCGGCTTAACTAAAATTGGTGATGTATTGGGTTATCAACATTTGGATGATGGCACATTAGAACCAATACCAGGGAAATTATTATATCGAGGCATAGATATTGAAGATCTGGTTCACAATGCTCAAGAAGAACAACGCACAGGTTTTGAAGAAACCATCTATCTACTTTTATCAGGACGGTTACCGGATGCAGAAGAACTCTGTGACTTTTCTAGATTACTTGGTGAATCAATGGCATTGGAAAAACAGACAAAGATAGCTATTATGGAGCTCGAAGGCCACGATATAATGAATATTTTGGCCAGAACGGTTCTAGAAATGTACACTTATGATTCACAAGCGGATGATACCTCGCGTGATAATCTTATGCGTCAATCTATCGACCTTATTGCTAAATTCCCTGCAATTATTGCTTATGCTTACAATATGTTGAGCCATAGTGCTAAAGGTAAATCATTGCACATTCGCCATCCTCATGAACATTTTTCAATAGCAGAAAACTTTTTATATATGATGAAAGGCTCGGATGGATATACTGAACTAGATGTGCGTGTGCTTGATTTAGCTATGATTATTCATGCTGAACATGGCGGTGGTAATAATTCAACATTTACCGTTCGTGTCACGAGTTCAACAGGTACTGATACCTATTCATCAATTGCAGCAGGTATTGGCTCATTAAAAGGACCGTTACATGGCGGCGCTAATTTGCAAGTTGGTAAAATGTTAAAACATCTCGCAGAACAAATAAAAAACTGGGCGGATGTAAACGAAATTGACAACTATCTACAGCGAATATTGAATAAAGAAGTATTCGATAAAAAAGGGTTGATTTATGGTATCGGCCATGCAGTTTATACTGTATCGGATCCTCGAGCCGTATTACTTAAAGAGATGGCACATGAACTAGCAAAAGAAAAAGGACGAGAAAAAGAATATAACTTCTTAAATCTGCTTGAAGAAAGGGCAATTAATGCGGTTGTTAATCGAAAAAATGCCAGAACAAAAAAACTAGTATGTGCCAATGTTGATTTTTATTCAGGCTTTGTTTATGACATGATTGGTTTACCTAGAGAAGTTTATACACCACTATTTGCTATGTCTCGAATCGTTGGATGGTGTGCACATCGAATTGAAGAACTTAATTTTGATGATCGACGCATAATTCGACCGGCCTATAAAAATATTGGTGAGCTTATGCCGTTTATTCCATTAAAAGATCGTTAAAATTATCATCCGTCAGTTTGATTCTGACGGTTTGCACAAAAGCTTATTTTATTAAAAAAAGCATGGTGATTTAAAGCAATAGTTTGTAGACTATCCCACATTGTCGGTTTTTGACTCTGTATTATATAAATGAATCTTTTAAAATCTTTAGCTACAGTAAGTTCCATGACCATGGTATCTCGCGTATTAGGTTTTGTGCGTGATGCTATCATTGCTCGCTTTTTTGGTGCCGGTATGGCTACCGATGCCTTTTTTGTTGCCTTTAAACTTCCTAATTTATTGCGGCGTATTTTTGCTGAGGGTGCATTTTCACAAGCCTTTGTACCAATTTTAGCTGAATATAAGAATCAACAAGGAATAGAAGCAACGCGGACTTTTGTCGCTTATGTTGCTGGTTTATTAACTTTAGTATTAGCTATTGTTACCTTAATTGGCGTAGTGTGTGCTCCTTTTATTATTATGATAACCGCGCCAGGATTTATGCAAGAATCTAGTGAAAAATTTGATCTTGCCACAACGATGTTGCGTATTACCTTTCCTTATATCTTTTTTATTTCACTTGCATCATTGGTTGGAGCAATATTAAATACTTGGAATCGTTTTTCTGTCCCAGCTTTTGTTCCAACCTTGTTAAATATTAGCATGATTACGTTTACGCTATTTTTGACACCTTACTTTAATCCACCAGTATTAGCACTCGCGGCATCAGTTGGGGTAGGAGGCATTTTACAATTACTTTATCAGCTTCCTTATTTAAAAAAAATTGGAATGTTGGTTTTACCAAGAATTAACTTTAAAGATAGTGGCGTTTGGCGAGTATTAAAACAGATGGCACCTGCTATTTTAGGGGTATCAGTTGGACAAATTTCGTTAATTATTAATACGATTTTTGCTTCATTTCTTATTTCTGGTTCTGTATCGTGGATGTATTATGCCGACCGACTTATGGAATTTCCTGCTGGCGTACTAGGGGTTGCACTGGGCACTATTCTATTACCTTCACTATCCAAAAGCTTTTCTAAAGGTGATTATAAACAATATTCAGAGTTGCTAGATTGGGGATTGCGACTCTGTTTTCTTTTAGCATTACCAAGTACTGTCGCTTTAGGTGTTATATCTCGTCCACTTATATCAACCTTATTTGAATATGGGCAATTTACCTTAAATGATGCCTTAATGACTCAGCGAGCATTGGTTGCTTATTCTGTTGGTTTACTTGGTATGATTTTGATTAAAGTATTAGCCCCTGCTTTTTATTCACGACAAGATATTAAAACTCCCGTCAAAATTGCAATTGTTACCTTAATTTTAACGCAACTGATGAATCTTGTTTTTATTGGTCCATTACAGCATGCCGGACTTTCACTCTCAATTGGTCTTGCGGCTTGTTTTAATGCAGCGTTATTATTCTGGCAATTACGCAAAAAACAATTATATCAACCACAGCCAGGATGGTATAACTTTTTAGCTAAAGTAATTATTGCTGTTATTTTAATGTCCGTTGTTTTATGGGTTGGCGCGCAACTATTACCTGATTGGTCAACGGGATCGATGTTAATGCGTATTGGGCGACTACTGGTGTTAGTCATAGCTGGTATTATTATCTATTTTGCATCATTAATCGCAATGGGCTTTAAGATAAAACATTTTATTAAACGTATTGATTGATAACAACTATTACAGTTAACAAAATTTTGTCAAAAAGTTTCAGGTTAACATAACGTTTCAGTAAAAAATGTAATCAAATTAGAGATTAGGTTTGGTATTTCAACATTATTGAATAATTAGACGTTTATGATTTTAGATGTTAGTTTTTATTTTCTTATAAATATCTAATTTAATTATCATGGACCGATACAATTATCGGTCCAGCTACTTATGAAAACAATCTATTAAAATTTTTTTTAAATTGATATATTATATTGTTCAATCAAATAGATAGGTTTAAATAACTCCTATTCTTTTTACAAGAATGAACGATATGGCAATTCTGGTTCATCCGTAAAGATATCTCTAAATCCTCGATAATGCTGATAATGCATTTTATGTTGATCAGTAGGATATGTATATTTACCCCCAACTTGCCAGAAAAATGGTCTAAATTGATATTCAAGACGATCTTTTTTCATTTCCCAAAGAACTTCAATTTCACGAGGATCACTTTGGAAATTTGACCATATATCATGATGGAATGGAATCACCACTTTGGTATTAAGCGATTCAGCCGCACGTAAAATGTCTGACGAAGTCATTTTATCGGTAACACCACGAGGATTTTCGCCATAAGAAAGTAAAGCCACATCAATTTTATAATCATTACCATGTTTGGCATAGTAGTTAGAGTAATGTGAATCCCCTGAATGGTAAAGTGATCCTCCTGAAGTTTCAAATAAATAGTTAACCGCACGATCATTCATACCATCTAGAATCGATTTATCGGTCGAAGATACACCTTTTGGTAAAGTAACCAATGATGTTCTATCAAAAGAATCTAAAACGCGAATTGTAATATCACCTACTTCAATTGTTTCGCCAACTTTAGCAACGATACAACGATCTTCTGGAACTCCCCAACTTTTCCACAATTCAACACAAGCTTTTGGACCAATGAATTTAACTTTTGGAGAGCAATTTTGAATTACAGCAGCAGCGACGTTGACATCAATATGATCGGCATGATCATGGGTTGCCATTACTGCATCAATTTCCTTAATCGCAAATGGATCTAATACAAATGGACTGGTTCTTAAATTAGGTTGCAATTCACGAACGCCACCCATGCGCATCATTTGATGCTGTTTGTTCATTAATGGGTTAGCATGTGTTTTTTTTCCTGTACCGCACCAAAAATCGACAGAGATATTAGTATTACCTGCTGATTTTAACCAAATCCCGGTACAAGCTAACCACCACATGGTGAAAGTATTTGGTTTCACAACGGTGTTTTCAATCTCTTCATTTAACCAAGTTCCCCATTCAGGAAAAGTGTTCAAAATCCAAGAATCTCGGGTAATTTCATTTACTTTACTCATACTATGTTCCTTTTTTTATTTAATAGTTAGACTAATATCACTTCAACTCCTTGCTTTTTAATGCATTCAATTACTTCCTTATTTGCTTGCGCCCCAGTAATCAAAATATCAATTTTATTTACTGGGCAAAAAAGCATGCCAGAGTTTGCTTTGGTATCGATCTTTGAGCTATCAACCACTACGACTAATTTTTCTGCTTTTTCTAATATCTGTTGTTCAGCAACAGCACTTAAAATTTCACTTTTATAAAGACCTGTTGATGTTAATGTTTTTCCACTGGTAAACATCCATTTTGCGGCATAAGAATCGGTGATACTTGCAATAGGATTGAGTATGATATTTTGTGTTTTATTATATAATCCACCCATAATGATCACATTTTCATGGTCATGTTCAATCAAATAACACGCTAAAGGAAAATAATTAGTGATGATTGATACCTTTTTCCCACAAAGTTCTCGCCCTAATAAAAATGCCGTTGAACCACAATTAATCACTATATTTTCATCGCTACCGCATAACTTAGCTGCTCGAATCGCAATCCGTGCCTTTTCGTGATAGTGATCAGTATTGTTATTACCTATTGGGACCCAAATTGGTTTCTGTTCTTCAAGACGTATAATGCCATTACGTACTTTTTTGACACGACCATCTTGATCTAATTTTGTGATATCTCTTCGAGCAGTAGCGGGTGATATTGAAAAATGACTGATTAATTCGGTCACTTTTAATTCACCTTTCTCGTTAACCAAAGCGACGATCTCGTTATGTCGCGTTAATTCATTCATTAAAATCCCTTATTTCAATTTGAGCATTTTTGATTATTTTGATAATAATTTTCATTATTGAAATTGTCAATTATCTTATTGTTTTTATTTGTCAATATTCATTTAATTTATTGATAATTATAAATATAGGTTTAAATTGATGTAGTTTTTTTTCATTATTATGTGAAGTTGATCACAGATATGGTTTCTGATTTTAAAGAAAAGTGATCTTCATCAAAATAATCACAAATAATCATTGTGTGATTTATTTTGATTATAGAATATAACAAGCGTTAATCAAGCAATCTTAATTTGATTAACAAAGTATAGGGTTAATTTAGCTCAAAGATTCACTCGACAGTGAACAACTATATAAAAAGGGCATTAGGATAAGTTTTATTATCGCTTTGTAAGCACGATATAAACTTCAAATTTAAAAAAGCCCATAACCAATGAGAGGGGCATATGGAAGTAATCTATAACGTATTTTATATTTTTTATAGTCAAGTCATGACTAAAGCACCATTGTTACTCGGCTTAGTAACAATGTTAGGTTATTGTCTTTTACGCAAAGATATCACTACAATTTTGAAAGGAACAATCAAAACCATTGTTGGTTTTATGTTGTTACAAGTTGGTTCTGGTGTACTGGTTTCAACATTTAGGCCAGTGATTGCCAAATTGGCTGAGTATCACGGTATTAATGGATCGATTATTGATGTTTATGCTTCTATGATGACTGTAGAACATAATATGGGTGATAAATATTCTTGGGTAGGCTATGCCGTATTACTCGCATTGGCTATCAATATCCTTTTGGTCATTTTTCGCCGTATCACAGGTATTCGCACCATTATGCTAACAGGTCATATTATGTTCCAACAAGTGGGATTAATTGCCCTGTTTTATTTTCTGTTTGGTTACAGTATGTGGGAAACAATAATCTACTCCGCCATTATTACTGCATTATATTGGGGAATATTTTCTAATATGATGTTTAAATCTACAGAAGCTGTTACTGGAGGAGCGGGTTTTTCAATTGGTCATCAACAACAATTGGGGTCTTGGATCGCTGTTAAATTAGCACCTAAATTGGGCGATAAAAATGACTCAGTTGATAATCTTAAATTACCTAAATGGTTACATATTTTTCACGATAGTATCGCTGCAACAGCGATTGTGATGACATTCTTTTTTGGCATCATCCTTCTTTCATTTGGTTTGGATAATTTGCAAACCATGGCAGGGTCAACCCATTGGACAATTTACATTTTAGAAACAGGTCTTAAATTCGCTGTCGCAATACAAGTCATCGTCGGTGGGGTCAGAATGTTTGTGGCTGAATTGTCTGAAGCGTTTAAAGGTATTTCTGAAAAATTAATTCCTAATGCAGTATTAGCCATTGATTGTGCTGCAATTTATGCTTTTTCACCAAATGCAATGGTATTTGGTTTTATTTGGGGGGCATTAGGACAATTTTTAGCAATTGCCTTGTTACTTATATTTAAATCACCAATTATGATCATTCCTGGTTTTATACCAATGTTTTTCTCTAACGCAACAATTGGGGTATTTGCTAATCACTTTGGTGGTTGGAAAGCCGTTATGAAAATCTGTTTTGTTATGGGAATGATTGAGGTATTTGGTTCAGCTTGGGTCATTCATATCTTTGCAAAAAATGGCACTCCAATTGACTCTTGGATGGGGATGGCTGACTGGGCGATATTATTCCCACCTATTATACAAGGTTTATCTTACTCCCACTTATTTATCTATCTGATTATTGCATTGGCTTTAGTGTATATGTTCTTTGCCGCTAAACAATTACGCCAAGAGGAAGCAAACGCAAAAATTGAACCAAAACAAAATAATATTCATCAAGATGTTAATGAAAATGTTGTTGAAAAATTGGATGAAGTGGCAATAAGCGAAGGGCGAGCAGTGCGAATCTTAGCTGTATGTGGTAGCGGACAAGGCTCTTCTATGATGATGAAAATGAAAATAGCTAATTATTTAGATAAGAAAGGCATTGCTAATGTCATGGATTCTTGCGCGGTGACAGATTACAAATCACGGTTACCTAATATTGACATTATTGTGGCGTCTAAACATTTAATTAACGAGATTGAAGTTAATGAAGGACAACATGCTTTAGGTGTCCAAAATATGTTAAATCCAAATACATTTGGTGAAGAACTTATTGAACTTATTAAAAAAGTGCTTGCTCAATAACGAATTGATTAAAAAAGGAGTACAACAATGGCATTGAAAGAATCATTAATTGAAAATAACTCTATTTTACTAAAAGCGGATGCATCAACTTGGCAAGAGGCGATCAAATTAGGTACAGATATGCTTGTTGCTTCCAAAGCGATTAACCCTTCTTATTATGATGCGATTATTAACTGTGTAAAAACAATGGGGCCTTACATTATTATTGCACCAAATTTTGCGATGCCTCATGCCAGACCGGAAGATGGTGTAAATCGCACTGCTTTTGCTTTAGTGACATTAAATTCTCCAGTCTATTTTGAAGGTGAAGAGCAACCTGTTGATGTGTTAGTTACCTTAGCAGGCAGTACCTCAGATGAGCATATGCAAGGCTTAATGGAAGTCACGCAAATATTAGATGACGAAGACAGCCCAACAGGTATCGATCTTGATAAGTTGAGAGCATGTAATAGCAAAGAAGATGTTTATGCTGTTATTGATAAGGCTTTATTAGGAGACTAATGTTATGTATCAAGCATTAAAAGAAAGAGTATTACAGGCTAACTTAACCTTACCTAAATACCATTTAGTCACTTTTACTTGGGGTAATGTTTCTGAAATCGACCGCGCTAAAGGTGTTATTGCTATCAAACCTTCAGGCGTTGAATACAACAACATGAAAATTGACGATATTGTGGTCGTGTCATTAACGGGTGAAATTGTTGAAGGTAAATTAAATCCGTCTAGTGATACTGCAACCCATATAGAACTTTATAAAGCCTTTGAAAATATTGGTGGTATTGTTCATACACATTCTCGCTACGCAACAGTTTGGGCGCAAGCTGAATTAGATGTTCCAGCTTTGGGTACGACTCATGCCGACTATTTTTATGGTGATGTTCCTTGTACTCGTCGTTTAACTGATAGCGAAATCAATACTGATTACGAAAAAAACACTGGTTTGGTCATCATTGAAGAGTTTAAACGAAGAGGCATTGATCCTACAGCGATGCCGGCAGCCGTTATTTCTGGACACGCTCCATTTTGTTGGGGAAAAAACGCTTCGGATGCTGTACATAATGCTGTGGTTCTTGAAGAAGTAGCCATGATGGCAATATCAACCAGACAACTTAATAAAACAATTAAAATTCAACAAACTTTATCTGATAAACACTATTTTCGTAAGCATGGAGCAAATGCTTATTACGGACAAAAATAGTATTTATAAGGGAGAAATAAAATGACAAAACCAAAATTACAAATTGCATTAGATCAAACAGAATTAGATCCAGCTTTAGCAGTAGCCAAGAACGTAGCTGGATTTGTAGATATTATTGAAGTTGGAACCATTCTTGCCTTTGGCGCAGGTATTAATGGCGTAAAAACTTTAAGAGAAAAGTATCCAAACCATATTTTAGTTTGTGATTTAAAAACCACTGATGGAGGTGCTATTTTAGCAAAAATGGCTTTTTCGGCAGGTGCTGATTGGTTAACTGTTTCAGCTGCCGCTCACATTGCAACAATTGAAGCTTGTAAAAAAGTGGCTGATGAATTTGGGCGTGAAATTCAAATCGAACTTTATGGACGTTGGACTTTTGATGATGCAAAAGCATGGCGAAAACTGGGTATCAAACAGGCAATTTATCATCGATCTCGTGATGCTGAATTAGCTGGTGTTGGTTGGGGTGAAGAAGATTTAACTAAAATGCGACAACTTTCTGATTTAGGTTTGGAACTATCAATAACAGGCGGTATTGTCCCTGAAGATATTCATCTGTTTGCGGGTATTAAAACGAAAGCTTTTATTGCTGGACGAGCTTTAGCCAATGAAAATGGTCAAAAAACTGCTCAAGACTTAAGAGAGCAGATTGCTAAATATTGGTAGGGGTGCGCACTAACAGTCGGGAAATCGGCTGTTAGTTTTTTTACCTTAATATTATCGGATCTAAATTATGACAAATAATACAATCAATATAACCAGACAAACTCCATGTATGGGTATTTATGAAAAGGCACTACCTAATACACTTTCTTGGCAACAAAAAATGCTAGAGGCAAAATCTTTAGGATTTGATTTTATCGAACTTTCTATTGATGAGTCTGATGAACGTCAAGCTAGGCTTGATTGGTCTGATGAAGAAATCTATACATTGCGTCATCTATGTGAAGAAAATGGCGTTTTTTTTCACTCAATATGTCTTAGTGCACATCGCAAATATCCGTTTGGTTCTGCTGATGCAACGATCAGAGAACACGCTAAAAGTATTATGTGTAAGGCTATTACCCTTGCTTATAAACTTGGTGTTAGAGTGATTCAACTTGCTGGGTATGATGTTTATTATGAGCCAGCTAACTTACAAACCCATCAACGCTTTATTGCCGGTATGCAATGGTGTGCAAAACAGGCAGAAAAAGCAGGTGTTATGTTAGCTGTTGAAATTATGGATACTAACTATCTAAATTCACTGAGTAAGTTTGAAATTTTAAAAGCCGAGATAAATTCACCTTATTTTATGGCCTATCCTGATGTGGGAAACATATCCGGTTGGAATTATGATGTTAGTACTGAGCTATTGTTAAGCCGTAACCATATTGTTCAAATTCATTTGAAAGATACCTATAAAGTAAAACCTAATTATGCAGGACAGTTTAGAGATTTGGTGATTGGTGAGGGTGAAGTTGATTTTTCAGCAGTATTTAGAACACTTAAATCTATTGATTATTGTGCGCCATTAGTGATTGAAATGTGGGCAAAAGATAATCAGTGGAGAGAAAATATTATTACTGCCCAACAACGTTTAAAATCCATTGCTGGTCAAGCCGATTTTCCACTCTTTAACGCTTAGATTGAAGCATACAAATAAATTCTTATCTTATAATTTGCTTCATCATACTTTAAATGATGAAGCATTAATCCTGTTTTACATAATAATTCGTCGAAAAATAGCGCTGCTTATTAAGGTAATCATCTAAAAAATATAATGTATTATACTAATTATCAATAATATAAGTTCTGATGATCATTGTTGATTAAAAAAGTCTTTGGTATTATTGTGAACATATTTTAGCTCAATATGACCTTTTAATGGCTCAATAGGACATTGCCGTTGAGTTTAATTTTTGTTGTTATCAAATTGTTTTTTTTAAAAGAGAGAATTGACTGATTTTGAGTATCAAAATGGAAAAATTAGCTTTTTTTAAGCTACCTTTTATTTTTATTGTACTATTTTTTTTCTGTAGTGCTTTTATTTCTATTATTAAATTTGGTATTACCTTTATATCAACTTTTCATGATTATAAATTCTTATGGGGTATATTATATAAACTTGCTCCATATCAATTACTACGTTCAATCCCTGAATGTTTATTGTTATTCGGTATCTCAGCGATCAGTTTATATCGAGTTAATGTTCATCGAGTGACATTTAAAAATATTACATTGTTAATTTGTAATGTCATTATTGTTTGTACAATTAGCTATTTTATCAATGCGATAGCTGAAGCTATTTTTGATAATGTATTAATCAACATGATTAATGTGGCTTCATGGTTATTTATTTTAGTCTTATGTATTATCCCCAGCTGTCTATTTTACTTATTTGCAGGATTATTTACCTATTTCTATATCAAAGTATTAAATAACCATTTTGATAAAAATAAACAGACTTTCGAACTGACTATAATCAACAGTACTAAAATTCATTTTATTTTGTTTTTAGTATTTTTCTTTTTTATTTTAATTGCTTTTCCTTCTTTTATTTTAGATGTCTTAGTACACAACAGTTACTATTTTATTTCATTTGGGAAGCATATTTTCTTACCAATTTTTTGTTATTTATTTAGTTTATTAGTTGTTATTTTGGTTAGTAAAAATATGTTTACCCAAATATTTGTTGTATTACAAACGGATAGAATAATTAAGTGTGCCGTCTCCTTAAATATCATTATTTTTATTTTAAATTTTATTTTATGGAGAGTGGCCAATTGGTTAATTAATCATGCGTTATTACAAAATACAGCCCTAACATCCATAGTGATCATATTGTTAGGCTCTACATCATTTATTCTATCATGCTTAATGATTCGAAAATTAACTAAATATTATTTTTATCCATCAGTTAAATATCAGATTAATTTATAGTATTTGTTTTAACTTTTGTTGTTGTTTTAAGAATGTATATATCTCTTGTTGTGATTTTAGTGTTCTAATATTTTGTAACATCTCAGATGCTTCTACATAATAGTGCCTTAAATAAGTAAGCCATTGTTTAATGCGAGCAGAATGATAAAGCGGTTTTACATCATCAATAGAAGAACTTGCATAGCGGATTAAAATTTCCAATACTTGCGGCCAACTTAAGGCTGGTTGTTTGTTGCGGATCATATTGGCTAGATTGGGGATAGTTAAAATCCCACGTCCCAACATAATGTCTTGCGTTTGACTTTGAGCAATGCATGTTTGTGCATCTTCAATAGAGAAAATTTCACCATTGGCAATTACAGGAATTGTTAGGTTTTGTTTGATTTTTGCTATTGTTTGCCAATCAATTTTATCCGCTTTATAGCCATCCTCTTTGGTTCTGCCATGAATTGCAATTTCATTAGCTCCAGCACATTCAATTGCATTGGCGATTTCATAGCAATGAGATTTATCTGACCAACCTAAGCGAATCTTAACGGATAATATTTCCGAGCGACCAATAGCTTGTCGAACTTGACTAACGATATTAAAAATTTGTTCAGGATATTGTAATAAATAAGCTCCTCCTTGACTGCCAACTACGGTTTTAGCGGGGCAACCAAAATTAATATCAATACCAAATGAACCAAGTTCAATCGCTTTTACTGCATTTTCTGCCATCCATTGTGGTGATTGACCAAGAATTTGCACTCGAATAGGGGTACCTGAAGTAGTCTTGCCTCCATTATGGAGTTCTGGACAAAGGCGATAAAAGGTGCGATTGGATAATTGATGATGCGTGACTCGCACAAATTCTGTTACACAATAATCAAATTGATTAATCTCAGTTAGAATTTGTCTCACTTGATAATCAAGTACCCCCTCCATTGGAGCTAAAATAATTCGGTTATTTTGTTTCATACTGTTTATTGGTCAGTTTGGTGATTACCACAGACAGGGCAATTTGCCTGCTTAGATATAGTAAATTGATTAAATTGCATGTTCATTGTATCAATCATCAATAATCGACCTGATAACGGGCGACCATAATGAGTAAGGATTTTTATTGCTTCTATGGCTTGCATTGAGCCAAACATACCAACTAAAGGCGCCATAACACCGGTTTCAACACAAGTAAGCTGATCATTCCCAAATAGACGACTTAAACAGTGATAACATGGTTCGTTAGGTTGGTAAGTAAATACACTTAGCAAACCTTCCATTCGTATTGCAGCGCCTGAAACTAAAGGTTTCTTTTCTTGAAAACAACAGCGATTAATCTGTTCACGGGTAACTAAGTTATCTGTACAGTCAATAACAATATTATGTTGCTTAATGAGTGAAATAAGATCGCTGTCCTTTAGTTGCTGATTAACCGTTTCAATCACTATATTGGGATTTATATTGGTTAAAGCGTGTTTAGCCACATCAACTTTATTTTGATTAATTGATTTATGGGTATATAAAATCTGACGGTTTAAATTTGAAGCCGATATGGTATCAAAATCATTTAAAGTTAACTTACCAATGCCAGATGCAGCTAAATATAGAGAAACTGAACAACCTAATCCCCCTAATCCAATAATTAATACTGCACTATTTTTTAAAATTTGCTGCTTTTCAATGTCGAAACCCTGCAAAGTTATTTGCCTGTCATAACGAAATAATTCTTGATCGGTAAGCGTTAACATATGAAGTGATTATTGTTGTTGATAATGAAGTGGGTAGTATAACAAAAACTTGGCACAAGGTTGTGCCAAGTTTTAAATTTTATTTGTCAAAACCAGATAGGAATTTTAAATATTCCTCTTTTGTCATAAGCGGTTTGTAATTTGTCATGAGTGTTTGAGCGGTTTGAGCGTCATCATATAGTAGATCAATAATAGTACAAGCCATCATTTGAGCGGGGCGTATATAAGCCATCTCTTCATCAAATACGGTGTAATCTTTACCATGTAAAATCCCTCTAACCGAACCAATCCAAGGATGACTTACTGGCATAATATGTGATAGATCACCCGTATCTGTACTTCCAGTCATATGCGGTGCGATTGAAACGTTTTCTTCACCAATTAAATTTTCAGCGTTTTGCTTTAAAAGATCATTAAGGGTTGAATTATTATGTAACGGTAAATAACCTGGTAAATCTTTAATTTCACAAGTTGCGCCAACAGCCATTGCGCCAGCTTTTAATGCTTGATTAATTCTTTCATTGGCATCAATCATGGCTGGAACATTGCCCGCTCGTACATAGCTTTCCATTCTTACATCGCTTGGTACAACATTCACCAAATCACCGCCTTGGGTAATAATTGGATGGAATCGAATGTAATCTTTTTCTTGAAATGTTTCACGAATAGCATGAACGCCCATCATTCCCATCATTGCTGCATTTAAAGCATTTACTCCTGCGTGAGGAGCTGCTGCAGCATGGGCTGCTTCACCTTTATATTTAATTAATTTACCGATAAAGCCATTACTTGTTGTTGAAATTTCTATAAAACCGTCTTGGCGTTCATTTGGTACACTCGTTAAATGTATCTGTAACGCCATATCAACATCATCAAAATCACCACGTGAAATTAATTCTGGTTTACCGCCAATGTATTTGATTTTACCTTCTTCAATTAATCGATTGCGATAGGTTATTTCAACATATTCTTCTGCTGGGACAGCAAATGGTACCACATCACCGGCTAAAAATTGCATTGCACCTGAGTCAATTAATCCCATAGTAACCGCCATCATATTAGCGATTTGTGCATTATGACCACAACAGTGAGCAGCTCCAGATGTCTCATCCGCAGCAGGGTGGTCGGCACAAATAATTGCATCAAGTTCTCCAATAACTGCGATGCTGTATTTACTTCCTTTACCACCTTTAAGACGACCTTTAACCCCTGTGAGTGCTAATTTATTTTTAAAAGGAACACCCAATTTTTCAAAAGCATCTTCTACTTTTTTAGCCGTTTTGTGTTCTTTATAGCCAAGCTCTGGTTCGGACCAAATCGCTTCAGCAATCGACTTGATGTCTGCTTTTCGGTTTGCAATCGCATCACAAACTTTTTTCTTTAGTTCTTCTTTAGTCATAAATTAAACCCTTATCTAAATTAGATCACGCCTTCCCAATGTAAAGTGACTTGAGCAATTAAGGCTGCAAAAATAAACGTACCCGAAAACACAGCCAAAGATACGGGAATAATGCGCCAAGAGATATTTTTGAATAGTGCAAGATCTTTACCTATGGCGAGTCCTGCATAAGCAAGTACTGGTGTACAGACTGCAAGTAGAGAAACTTGATCTGTAATTGCAACCAATTCTGTATGGTATGGAAATATTGGTGAGGAAACTACGGCTGCAACAACCGATACCCATAAAATCACTGGAAATTTTTTAAGTCCGGGTAACTTACTTAGTAAAAATCCTACAATAGAGATAACAGCTAGCACAGCTAATGCTTCAAACGATGAAATAATATCAATTTTATAACCCACACTGTTTCCAGCAGCCATAATAATGGCGACTAAAATAAGCACAAAAATTGTTTCTAAAATCTTCATTATTGGATCCTTATTTATTGCGTCGAAGACGGGCTAACGTGTTATACATAAAAGAAGCAAAAGGTAAAGAAAAGAGCGTATAAATATATATACCAACCATACTAGACATTAAATTTGCTGTTGATGCATAAGCGTTAATATTTTCTGATAAATCTGGATATAAATCACTTATCGGGGCAAGTGATGCCGCCATCATACTTCCACTTCCTACGCCTGCCCCCATAGCTAAAGCATAAGGATGAAGAATATTCAAATGTGCCATTAGACTAGCAAGAATACTCATCCAAATTGCACCATAGAGAGTGCCACATATATACATAGCCATTACACCACGGCCTTCTGGTGAATCTAAACCATATTTATCTGCTACAATGGCTATATTGGGTTCGCGAGCAACGGAATAGGTAGCCCCAACAGCCTCTCGTTTCATACCTAATAGCATTGCTAATGGTAACCCGAGTAAAATTGTTCCAGCAAAATGACCTAATTCTTGAAAAATTAGAGCTAATTTAGCATCTTCTAAAATCATATCAATTTGGGGACCTACCGCTACACCAAGTTTTGCAACAAGTAACATTAATGTAACCATCATAACGATACTTGCATTTTGCATATTTTTATTGGTAAGTATTTTAAGCTTTGGCAAACTAATGATTCCGCCAAAAACCATCGCATATAACATTGGGTAAACGGCAATAATCCATATCGATTGCTTGCCGATAAGTTCACAACTAACTACTACTAAAAGTGCAATTATATGCAATTTAAAGTCTCGTAAAACTTCCATTCCTGCTCCTTTTTTTAATTGTTATCTTTTTATATTAACTTAACGTTGCCCCTAAGGTATTTTTAAAGTGTTTTAAAGCCCATTGATGGCCAATAGGATCAAAACTTGCAACTGCATTTTGATGAATCACTATTTTATAACCTAAGTTATAGGCATCTACGGCTGTATGTAAAATGCAAATATCCGTACAAACACCAATTAAATGGATTTCGGTAATATGTCTTTCGCGTAAACGTAGATCGAGATCAGTACCACAAAATGCTGAATAGTGGCGTTTGTTGATCCAGTATATATTGGTTGAATTTTGATGCCTTTGATAAAGTTGATGTAAGTCACCAAATAATTGTTGTCCAACAGTTCCAACAATATTATGAGAAGGAAAAAGTGAATTTTCAGGGTGATATTCATCCGTCGGATCGTGGGCATCAATTGCAAAAACGATAAATTGATTATTTTTAATAAATGAGTTAGTTATGTTTAACATTTCTGATTCAATTTGTTGACCGGCTGAGCCTGTAGTTAAAGCGCCATCATCCGCAATAAAATCATTCGTGTAGTCAATTGAAATTAAAGCTTTCATATCAAGTTAATAATATTTAAATAATACTTAAGCTTATTAATAAATATTTGATATTACAAGTTAATAAAACAAACATTTTTCAAGTGCAACTAAATAATTCGAGTTTAGGTTAATTATCTTATTGAATTTAAATGAAATTATAAAAAGACATATAAAGTAAAATTATTATCATAAACTTAGTATAAATAAAATAAATAGCGATTATTTTAAAACATAGTCTTTATACCCTGATAAATTGCTCTATAATAATTATTATTTTTCGACAATTGTACACAGGATATATTTAATGAGAACAATTTATTGCGGACAATTAAACGCAAGTTATGTTAATCAAGAAGTTACACTATGTGGATGGGTTAATAAACGCCGAGACTTAGGCGGAATGATTTTTATTGATATGCGTGATCGTGAAGGAATTGTGCAAGTTTTTTTTGATCCTGATTATCCGCAAGCATATCAATTAGCTGGCGATTTACGTAATGAATTTTGTATTCAAATTAAAGGAAAGGTAAGAGCCAGACCTGAAGGTCAAATTAATAAAGATATGGCAACCGGTGAGGTTGAAATTTTAGCGACCGAACTTACTATTTTCAATCGTAGTGATGTATTACCTCTGGATTTTAATCAAAATAATAGTGAAGAACAGCGGTTAAAATATCGATATATAGATTTACGCCGTCCAGAAATGACCTCAATCTTTAAAACTCGTGCACAAATTACCGCATTTGTTCGTTCATTTATGAATGAAAATGGTTTTTTAGATATTGAAACTCCTATGTTGACCAAGGCTACGCCAGAGGGTGCTCGCGACTATTTGGTACCGAGTAGAATCCATAAAGGTGAATTTTATGCATTGCCACAATCACCACAATTATTTAAGCAATTGCTTATGATGTCTGGGTTTGATCGTTATTATCAAATTGTTAAATGTTTTCGTGATGAAGATTTAAGAGCCGATCGTCAGCCAGAATTTACACAGATAGATGTTGAAACTTCATTTATGACAGCCGAACAAGTGCGTGAAATCATGGAAAAAATGATACGCGAACTTTGGTTGCATGTTAAAAATGTTGATTTAGGCAAATTCCCGATTATGTCTTTTAGCGAGGCAATGCGTCGTTATGGTAGTGATAAGCCTGATCTACGTAATCCACTTGAAATTATTGATGTGGCTGATTTGGTTAAAGATGTCGATTTTAAAGTATTTTCAACTCCAGCAAATGATCCTAAAGGCCGGGTAGCGTTGCTTTGCGTGCCAAATGGTACTCAATTAACACGTAAACAGTTAGACGAATATACGCAGTTTATTTCTGTTTATGGTGCAAAAGGCATGGCTTGGATCAAAGTCAATGAACGCAGCAAAGGTTTAGAGGGTGTACAAAGCCCAATCTCTAAATTCTTTAATGAGTCACAAATGGAAGCATTGCTAAACCGTGCTAATGCAAAAGACGGTGATATTTTGTTATTTGGTGCTGATAGTTATAAAGTTGTTAGCGATGCATTAGGTGCATTACGTTTGAAAGTTGGAAAGGATTTAGGCCTTACCGATGAAAACAAATGGGCGGTACTTTGGGTTGTTGATTTTCCAATGTTTGAAGAAACAGATGAAGGTTTAAGTGCTATGCATCATCCGTTCACATCACCAAAAGATTACACACCTGAAGAGTTAATTAACAATCCTCAAAATGCTGTGGCGAATGCTTATGATATGGTAATCAATGGCTATGAAGTCGGTGGAGGATCGGTACGTATTCATCGCAGTGAAATGCAACAAGCGGTATTTTCAATATTAGGAATTGGTGAACAAGATCAACGTGAAAAATTTGGTTTCTTACTCGATGCATTAAAATATGGTACACCACCTCATGCAGGTTTAGCTTTTGGGTTAGATAGATTAAGTATGTTGCTCACAGGAACAGATAATATTCGCGATGTGATTGCATTTCCTAAAACAACAGCGGCGACGTGTTTGCTTACTGATGCGCCAAGTCCAGCAAATTCTGCTGCATTAGTAGAACTTGGTATTGAAGTAGCTAGAAAATAACGATATTTTGATGCAAGAATATAAAAAACCTGAGTCGGTACTGGTGGTGATTTACTGCCAGACAACCAATCGTTACCTTATGTTACAACGCAAAGATGATCCATTATTTTGGCAATCAGTAACAGGTAGCATGGAGACAGATGAATTGCCACGTCAAACCGCAATTCGTGAAGTTTTGGAAGAAACAGGCATTGATATTATAAAGGAAAATCTTGAACTAATTGATGCTAACTACACGGTTGAATTTGAGATTTTCCCACAGTTTCGACATAGATATTCGCCAGAAGTTAAGATAAATAAAGAACATTGGTTTTATTTGCCTCTTGCTAAAGAAGTAATTCCAGTTCTAACCGAGCACTTAGCTTATCAATGGCTGGCTATGGGAGATGCAGTTAACCTAACTGCGTCGCCTAATAATAGTCAGGCTATTTGTAAAATTAACAACTTTCTTAAATTGAGTTAAGAGGTAAAAAATGAAATTAAGCCAGTATATCATTGTATTTTTTTGTTTATTTTTTTCAATAACGTGTAGTTATGCGGAAATTAAAATTGAAAAATGTAAAACAAATGATAGTGATTATATTATTTTTGATGAATATGATTCTCAAATTGCTGAAAAAATAATTGATTATAAACTACATAACCAACCGGAAAAGCGAGAAAGTAGTATTATCAAAATATTTGCGAATGAAAATAGTGATGATCGTAATTATTGGTTAGCTTCTTTCCAATTTGATGATCAGACTCAACAATATCTATTTTACCAAGTTGAACCCGACACATTTATCGAAATTGATAAAAACCAATTTGAAGCTTTACTACCTAAAATTGTAGAGTGTAATCAAAATCAACAAACACCCATTTACAGTGAAAATTTTGATGAAGACTAATTGCGATTAAAAAGATAACCACTTTAAGGATTAAAAGATACCTTTGGATATGATCTACAAAAGATCAATAAGTAATAGAGAGTGATAATAAATGAACTTTCCTGATTTTCGTGAATTTTTAGATTATCTTGAACAACAAGGCGAATTAAAAAGAATTACTTATCCTGTTAATCCTTATCTTGAAATGACAGAAATTGCCGATCGGGTATTACGTAATGAAGGGCCAGCCTTATTGTTTGAAAATCCGATTGGTTATGATATACCAGTCTTGTGTAATTTATTCGGTACGGCTAAACGCGTAGCTATGGGGATGGGACGCGAAGACATTTCGGCTTTGCGTGAAATTGGGGAATTGTTAGCGTTTTTACGCGAGCCAGAACCACCTAAAGGCATTCGCCAATTTTTTAATGTATTACCTAAATATAAACAAGTCTTAAATATGCCAGTTAAACAACGATCTTCAGCGCCCTGTCAAGAGGTGGTCTTTGAAAATGATGAAGTTGATTTAACGCGTTTACCCATTATGCACTGTTGGCCCGAAGATGTCGCACCTTTATTATCTTGGGGATTGACTATTACCAAAGGTCCTTATAAAGATCGACAAAATGTCGGTATTTATCGCTTACAGCTCTTAGGTAATAATAAATTAATTATGCGTTGGTTATCACATCGTGGCGGTGCGCTGGATTTTGCCGAGTGGCAACAATCACATCCTAATGAAAAATTTCCAGTTAGCGTTGCCATTGGCGCTGATCCTGCGACCATTTTAGCAGCAGTTACACCAGTACCCGATACTTTACCTGAATATGCTTTTGCAGGATTGTTACGGGGTAAACGAACAGAAGTAGTTAAATCATTATCCAACGATTTGGATGTACCAGCAACGGCTGAAATTATTCTTGAAGGTTACATTGACCCTAATGAGTTAGCACAGGAAGGTCCTTATGGTGATCATACTGGTTATTATAATGAAATTGAACAATTTCCCGTCTTTACTGTAACTCATATAACACATCGTAAAGATGCGATTTATCATTCAACTTATACTGGGCGACCACCTGATGAACCTGCAGTCATGGGACTTGCATTAAATGAAGTGTTTATTCCAATTTTGCAAAAACAATTTCCTGAAATTGTAGATTTCTATTTGCCACCGGAAGGATGCTCATATCGTATTGCTATTGTCACTATAAGAAAGCAATATCCAGGGCATGCCAAGCGTGTCATGATGGGGGTATGGTCTTATTTGCGTCAATTTATGTACACTAAATTTGTGATTGTCTGTGATGATGATATTAATGCACGAGATTGGAAAGATGTCATGTGGGCGATTTCAACACGTATGGATCCACATCGTGATACGACTTTTATCGACAATACTCCCATTGATTATTTAGATTTTGCTTCACCTATTTCTGGGTTGGGTTCTAAAATGGGGTTAGATGCAACCAATAAATGGGTAGGTGAAACCAGTCGAGAATGGGGGAAAATAATAAAAAAAGATCCCAAAATTGTTGCTCGTATTGATGAAATTTGGGACAAACTTGGAATATTATGAATTAAATATTGCAAGTGAAAAATAATTATAGTTAAAATTAGGTACTGTAGATAAATGAATCAATAAAATAAAAACTATTTTTTTTAAGATGGTTATGTATAATTATCGACCATGGTATGGTAATAAAAAATTATGAAAAAATTTCAAATCTTATTAGTACTAGTTTTATCCATCTCTTATGGTGCTTTGGCAAATGAAACTAAAGTGCAATCAGATATGGATTTGCAAGTTGCCGAACCAGGGGCATTGATTCCTTCTTTGCGTGTATCTGCTGAAAACGGGAATGCTGAGGCACAATATTCTCTGGGTACAATTTATAAACAAGGATTAGGTGTTGAAATTAGCGATATTAGAGCACTATTCTGGTATAAAAAAGCCGCAGAGCAAGGTTTAGCGAAAGCACAAAATAATTTGGCATATATGTATCAAAAAGGTTTGGGGATCGTTGCTGATCCCTATGAAGCGTTCAAATATTACAAACTTGCTGCAGATCAAGATTATGCATTGGCCAAATATAATTTAGCCTTAATGTATAAAAATGGTGAAGGTGCCGACAAAAATCCATCAAGTGCGGTTAACTACTTTGTTGAGGCGGGTAACCAAGGTGTTTTAGATGCTTATCTAAATCTAGGTATTATGTATTTTTTTGGTGATGGTGTCGAACAAGATCGTATGTTGGCTGCAGATTGGTTCAGTAAAGCTGCGACAGAAAGCAATCCAGAGGCCCAATACTATTTGGGATTGATGTCAGAGCATGGTGATGGGTTGACTAAAGATTATGTCGCGGCTATCTATTTTTATACTCAAGCAGCTACACAAGGTCATGTGCTTGCTATGTATAATTTAGGTATTATGTACGCAACGGGGACGGGTACTAAACCTGATAATGTACAGGCTGCAAATTGGTTTACTAAAGCTGCTGAAGCAGGTAACGCTGATGCTCAATATAATATTGGGGTTATGTATGATGTAGGTGGAGGCGTTTCAAAAGATATTACAAAAGCCATTGAATGGTATATCAAAGCGGCTGAACAGGGTAGTGTTGATGCTCAATATAATCTCGCTATTAAATATTTAGATGGCGAAGGAACAGAAAAAAATATTAATAAAGCGATATATTGGTTTACTAAAGCGAGTGAGCAAGGTGACCAAGATGCTAAAGCTTATTTAGATGAATTATTAGAAAAATAAAAAGAGCAATTGCTCTTTTTATTTTTTCCTGCTTTTAACTATCCTGAGTTACGCATACCTGCAGCAATACCAGAAATAGTGATCATTAATCCTTGTTCAACGTTACTATTTTCATCTTCATTTCGATTACGCGAACGACTTAATAATTCAGCCTGTAATAGATTTAGAGGTTCAATGTAGGTATTACGTAATGCAACAGATTCTGCAATCCATGGTAGATCAGCCATCAAACTGATATCATCGGTTATAGTGAGTACCGTATTGATATCTTGAGTTAATAAGTTTCTTAACTCTTCTCCCAACGGCCACAAGGCTGGATCGACAAGTCTTTGTTCATAATATTCATGGATATTTGGTGCTGCTTTAGCATACACCATTTCGAGCATACCTAAACGTGCATTAAAGAAAGGCCAATTATGATACATATCTTTAAGTAGATTTTTGTTACCTTCTTCGATAATTTGTTTAAGTGCTGTTCCAGCACCAAGCCAAGAGGGAACCATTAAACGATTTTGTGTCCAAGCAAAAATCCATGGAATAGCTCTTAAACTTTCAATACCGCCACCTGTTCGTCTTTTTTGTGGACGAGAACCGAGTGGTAACCTACCCAATTCAGCTTCTGGCGTTACTGCTCTAAAATAATCGACAAATTCAGAACGTTCACGAATGTAACTACGATAACAACGACAAGAGATATCAGACATTTCGTCCATAATATCTCGCCAGTTTTGTTTAGGTTCAGGTGGTGGTAATAAATTTGCTTGCAAAATGGCTGATGCGTATAACATCAAACTACTGAGTGCCACTTCGGGCAAACCGAGTTTAAAACGAATCATTTCACCTTGTTCAGTGACTCGAAGTCCTCCTTTTAATGATCCTGGTGGTTGTGATAGCAATGCAGCATGTGCAGGAGCACCTCCACGACCAATTGAGCCACCACGACCATGAAATAAAACTAAATTAATATTATATTTTTCGAATAATTTGACTAACTCTTCTTGTGAACGATACTGAGCCCATGATGCAGCAAGCGTTCCAGCGTCTTTAGCTGAATCAGAGTAGCCGATCATGACCATCTGCTTACCATGAATCTTTTCGCGATACCATGGAATATCAAGCAGTTTTTGCATAACTGTCTTGGCATTATTTAAATCGTCTAAGGTTTCAAATAATGGTGCTACAGGAATTATTTTTTGGCAGTCAACTATTTTTAATAGTAAGTAAACAGCCAAGATATCTGAAGGCGCTTTGGCCATTGAGATCACATATGAAGCAATGGATTCTTCACCTGCTTTTTTAATAACTCGACAAGTATCCAAAACTTCTTGAACCATTTCATTTGGTTGCCAATGGTAAGGTAACAATGGGCGATTTGATTGAAGTTCAGTTAACAAAAAAGCTTGTTTTTCTTCTTCTGACCACTCGGCATAACTGCCTAAGTTAAGTTCTTTGGTTAATGCATCCAGTGCTTCAGTGTGCACTGAACTATCTTGACGAATGTCTAATCTAACCAGTTGCAGACCGAAACTTTTTATACGCCGTAAAGTATCAAGCAATGGTCCGTGTGCAATCGTTGACATGCCATTTTCGATTAATGATTCATAACACGTATAGAGTGGCATCCACAATTGTTCGTTTTTAATTAAAATATCCGCTGGAGGTAATACTTGTTCGTTATTTAATAATGACACTATAAAACTGTGGGTTTTTACTAAACGTGCGCGCAATTGTTTCATTACCGCGCGATAAGGTTCAGTTGCTGTTTTATTATTTTCATCTAATAGATTGATGACAGATTGACTGCACTCAGTCATGGATAATTCACGAACCAGAATTTGAATATCTGCTAAAAAAAGCTCAATTGCTTTTAATCTGGCTTGCAACATGACTTTTTCAGTCACTTTTGCTGTTACATTAGGGTTGCCATCGCGATCACCACCCATCCACGAAGTAAATTTAATTGGAACGTGCTCAACAGATAATTGTTCATTAAATGCATCGACTAACTGATCGTTAAATTCACGCAAGAAAAGCGGTACACCTTCCCAAAGACTATCTTCAATAACCGAAAAGCCCCATTTAGCTTCATCAAGTGGTGTTGGTCTTTTTTTACGAATCTCATCGGTGTACCATGCTTGACAAACTAACTGTTTTAAACGGCGCATAATTCGCTCTATTTCATAATCAGCTAAATCGTCATGATCAAGTTGCGATAAACAGTTATTAATCGCAGTATAAGTATTTATCATGGTTCGACGATTGATCTCTGTAGGGTGGGCAGTTAACACAAGTTCAATCGAAAGGTCATTAATGGCTTGAGTAATCGTCTGATTTGAGAAGTTAAGATTTTTTAACGTACTAAACAGTTCTGTCATTTTTTTGGGACTGCTTGATGCTTCACCATGTGGGGATATTCCATAATATTCTGCCGCGGTGTTAACTAAATTCAAAAACTGATTAAATGCACGAGCCACATGTAATAAATCTTCATCGTTAAGATTTTCAATTAGTTTAAGTAATTTATTATGAGCTTGCTTATTACCTTGTTGAGCTGATTTTGATAATTGTCTGATTTGTTCAACTAAATCAAAAGTATCATTGCCTGCTGCCCGTTTAATTGCATCACCTAGTAAAGTACCTAGCATATTGACGTTGCTTCGCATAGAGGAATATTCACTGTTCATTATCTTCTCGTTTTTATCTTTATTAAGTCAAAACAAACTTTAAGCTGCCTAATGAGCATGACAATTTAAAGGTGTTGGGATAAATGTTAGTTAATGTGTTTAACTTATACACTTTATAACAATACTGTATTGAATTTAAATCATAAAATTTTATAATTTTTATTTTTTTTAAGGTTTTAATTATATTTGTTATACTTTATTGATTGATAAAAACAAAATTTTCTATCATTTTTTAACCAAATTTCATTTTTTTATGTTTGTTTTCTGTTAACAAAATGTCAGTAAACTGTATCTTGATATGATTTGGGTATATACTAACAAAACTATAAATGCATATTGGATTATTATTTGATGCTTATTGTTTTCTATATTGCGTCGATTATTGCGGTGTTTGCCGGTATAAAAGCAATTAGTTGCTTACGTGTTGATAAGGCTCTTTTGTACTTTATGGTTTCACTTTTTTCTTCGGCCTTAATATTTATTTTGCTTGATGCATATTTTTCTGTTGTTTTATACATTCTATTATTTATTGCTGGCACAGTGACTTTGTTTCTATCTGTTGCCATTGTATTGCGAATTCGTATAGATAATGTTGAAAATAGAAAAAGGGGTATCAGCCCTAAAATTTGGTTAGGGCCTTTAGTTTTAGCATTTATTTTACTCGTTGTTCTTATTTATGGTGTAGTTAGTACTGACTATTCACAGATCAACGAATCGCATGAATTGATGCACGAAATGTCAGTATATGCTTACATTTTGATATCTGAACTCGCTGGCTTTTTATTATTAGGTGCAATTGTGATCTCTTATCATTTTATGCATCGACTCTTGTCGGAGAAGTAATATGATTCCTCTTATATATAGTCTTATTCTTGCCTCAATTTTATTTGTGATAGGTTTATTAGGGGTAATGATTCGACGTAATCTCTATTTTTTGTTATTAAGCCTTATGATTATGAATAATGGTGCTATTGTTGCATTAGTTTCTGCAGGTAGCTATTGGCAACAATCGGAAGGAGAACTCCTTGCTATTTTAGCGGTGATTACTGTATTAGCTCAAGCTTGTGTAGGACTTGCGTTGCTTACGAAATTAATTTATCGCCGTAAAATCTTTAACATTGATTCACTGAGTGAAATGAAAGGATGAATTTACTTTACTTAACTATTATTATTCCCTTGCTGTCTTTTCTATTGCTAGTTTGCTTGGGTAGGCATCTTCGGCCGATTAATGTCATGATTATCGGTTTTAGTACAATGCTAATAATAAATCTTATTACTATGTTTACCTGTATAGATTTTATAAAAAACACAGTACCGGATATGTTGTTAGTGTATACCAGACCATTATGGACTTGGTTTTCAGTTGGGGATTTTGTCGTACCTTTATCATTAACATTAGACGGTTTATCGTTAACTTTTTTAGTTATAATTGCTTTTTTGGGATTACTAATTTATTTCTTTGCAGCAAGTTATTTAACATCAAAAAAAGATGTTTATACTTTTTATGCCTATAGTAATTTATTAATCGCTAGTATGTTAACCATTATATTGGTTGATAATCTATTAGTTATGTTAATAGGTTGGGAGGGTGTAAGTATAAGTACTTACTTACTTATTGGCATCTATTATAAACAATTGCGCAATGGTTATGCTGCCGTTAAGGCTTTTGTGCTTATGCATTTAACGGATATCTTTTTAATCATTGGTGTATTTTTACTTTATCAAACCTTAGGTACTTTAAATATAGGGGATATTTTAACCCAAGCTCATGATAATTTAGCGATTGATTCCGATATTATCTTTTGGATCACATTAATGCTATTTTTAGGTGCTATTAGTAAGTCTGCTCTTTTTCCAATGCAATCTTGGTTTGTCGAAACAACATTAGCGCCAATGCCTGCGGTAGCTTTAATGCAATCATCTACTGTCATATTATCTGGTGTATACTTAATTTTAAGATTAAGTAACTTGTTTATGATGTCTAATGATACGTTAGACATCATGACTATTTTCGCTTCGCTAACAATCTTATTTGCAAGCTCAATCGCCTTAGTTCAAAGTGATGTTAAACGAATTGTAACTTATATTAATTTAGCTCAAATTAGTTATTTGTTTTATGCTTTTGCAACTCAAAGTTGGTGGTTATCGCTTAATTGCTTAATTAATTATGTTATAACTAGTACTTTATTAATTTTAGCATCGGCAATATTACTCAAAAAATGTCAAGGTGAGCGAAATATTAATAAACTCGGTGGACTTGCAAAATCATTTCCAGTTCTTTATGCCATATTTTTGATTATTATGTTATCGTTAAGTGCGATTCCTTGGATTTCAGCTTCATTTTATATTAAGGGTGATATTATTTGGGGATTAATGATAAAAGATCATTTAATGGCAGGAACGATAGGTTTATTAGGTATTTTGTTATCCAGTTTAAGTATTTGGCGCCTAATTTTTATGGTCTTTTATCATAAACCAAAAATTGCTGAATTTGCGAAAACTAAATGGATTAGTTATTGTCCAATTTTTATCTTACTGATATTTACGACGGCCATTTTTATCTATTTTCCTATACTGTCTCAAAATATTATTCCAATTGCCAAACTGGATACTAATAGTCTGCTATCGTTTCAATTATTGTTAGCAGCAGTAACTATATTAAGCTTTGTTATTGCTTATATTTTTTATGCTCACCCAAATAGTGAAGTACAAGAGGTGTTAAATACGCCAATAGTTAAATTTATCGCAAGATTATGTAATTGCGATTGGCGATTTGATTATTTACTGAATATCATTTTTGTTAAACCTTATGTGTATTTAGCTAACATGCTTAAAAAAGATCCATTAGGAATTTGGGACAATTGGATTATGTTGGGCATAAAAAAAATAAACTCATATATTGTCAGCTTAGAAAATGGGCATATTCGATGGTATATGGTATCTATTGTTATAGGTAGCATTATTATATTAATGTTACTGGTTTTTATTTAATAAAGGTGTAATCATTCATGTTGTTATGGCTTGTTTTTTTACCTGTTATAGGTGGATTTATTAGTTGGTTATGCCATGTATTTTTATTGCGGATTGTAAGATCCTCTCGAATGGTATCGCGTTGGTATCAATTACCGATGATTATTGCTTTCATAACTATTTTTATAACTTTATTGTTATCATTTAGTTTATGGCAAGAGGGGATAACGGTTTTACAACAAGGCAATAATTGGAAAAAAGAAGTTAATATTGAGTGGATTCCTTTGCTTAATATTCACTTTCATCTAGTCTTAGATGGCTTATCATTAGTTTTAATTACCTCAACTCTATTTATTGTGTTACTAACGATTGGTTATTCAAGCAAAGAAAGCCCTAATAATTTTGGTTTATTTTATTTATGCATTTTATTTATGACATCTGCCATTATGATGTTATTTGTCATAACCGATCTATTTTTAATGTTCTTTTTTTGGGAAGCAGTGGCAATCCCGATCTATTTCCTAATTTCTTTATGGGGAAGGCGAGACTCAAATTCTCAACTACGTTTTAATGGAGCAAGTAAATTTTTAATTTATACACAAATTAGTAGTTTACTGATGTTAATTTCAATTGTCTCATTAGCTTTAATTAATTGGACTTTATCTGGTCATTGGACATTTGATTACCAAGAACTAACCAAAACACCTATTTCAAGTTACACTGAATTTATGTTAATGTTAGGTTTTTTAGCTGCCTTTATTATACGTATTCCGTTTGTACCTTTTCATAGCTGGTTTATTGATGCGCACATTGAATCATCAACTACAGGTTCAATGATGATAAGCGGATTATTACTCACAACCTCGACATTCGGTTTGTTACGTATTGTTATTCCGCTCTTTCCTAATGCTTCAATTATGATTATGCCGTTAATTATGATAATGGCATTACTCACGGTTATCTACTCAGCATTACTGACGTTTATTCAAACCGACATTAAAAAATTAATTGCTTATGTACATATCGCTTTGATGGGATTTGTAACTGCAATTATCTATAGTGGTTCTGTTATTGCTTATCAAGGCATTGTAATACAAATGATTGCTATTAATTTAGTTATCGTTGGCATGTTCATGATTAGTGGCTTGTTAGTAGAATGTTATTCAACACGCAACATTAATCAATTTACGGGGCTTAAGCAACAAGTACGTTATATCTCTTCTTTTACCTTATTTTTTATGTTAGCAATTTTAGGTATCCCGGGCACAGCTAATTTTGTTGGAAATTATATGATGTTGCTTGGCAGTTATTCATCTTTTTCATCTTATACAATTTTGCTTGTTGTTGGTTTATTACTATTGTCTATTTCTTTTATTATTCGGATGCAACCTATATTTTATGGCATTGTTGAAAAAAGCTGTGTAACAAAACATCAACTTGGTAAAAGAGATCTTTTGCTACTTGCTAGTGTATTTATTGTACTTGTCTTTATTGGCTTATATCCGCAAATAGTTTTAGATATGTCTTATTCTGTGGTGAATCAAACACAGCAAAATATAACTGCAGAACGAGTAGGAGAGTAATAACTTATGATAGCATTATCGCCTATATTTGTAATAAGCTTGACTATCATTGTTTTGCTTATCTTATTAGCTTTCTTAAAAATAAATACAAAAATATGCGCCTTGACAACCATATGTGGTTTAGGATGTGCGTTAGCTTGTGCCGTCATCATTGGATACAATATTTCATCTAGCACCCAAATGATTACTAATATTAGTAATGATAATATGCAAATGTCAGACAATTCTGATGCATCGATTCAAGACGCTGTGCCTTCAAACGAGGAAACTATTGCCGTAGATGCTGTTCCAACTGAAACTGTTGTTTCGCCTAATGAAAATAGTGTTAATACACAAATTGATACCAATACCGAAGGTAATAATACTGAAATTAATACTAATTCAGAAACCAATACAAATACTGGACCTAGTACTAACATTAATAGCGAAACTAATACTAATTCAGGGACCAACACTAATACTGAAACTAGTACTAATACTAATGGAGAAACTAATACTAATTCAGGAACCAACACTAATACTGAAGTGAGTACTCCAGCTGGAAGCAATACTAATATTGATGCGACGGCTATGACGGTTGATAGCAATAAAAGTGATATCAATCCAAAAATAGATTCTTCTGTAGAATATTGGAAAGCTCGTCAGATCACTGCGCTTTTTACCTGTGATGGTTATGGATTATTATATACTAGCTTAATTTTAATTATTGCCATTACCGTATCTTGTTTGGCTTATCGTTGGTTTGTACAAGAGCATTTACCTCATGGTCTTTTTTACGTCATTCTATTGTTCATGACCTTAGGTGGTATAACGCTTGTGTATGCTAGCCATTTAATTGCATTTTTTATTGGTATTGAATTGCTTTCAATACCTTTTGTCGGATTAATAGGATATCAATATATACAAACGCACTCTTTAGAAGCCGCCGTTAAATATATGATTTTATCGGCTGTGGCGAGTGCATTTTTATTAATGGGAATTGCTTTTTATTATGCATCAACAGGAGAGCTTACTTTTAGTGGTTTAAGTTATCAACTCTCAACGATGTCTTATCCAAGTAATTTATTACTAATGGGAGTTTGTTTAATACTCGTTGGCATAGGCTTTAAACTATCATTGGTTCCATTTCAGCTTTGGTTACCTGATGTTTATCAAGGCGCGCCTACTGTTGTGGCTTTACTATTATCAACTGTTGGTAAAGTTGCATTATTCTGTGCTATTGCAAGATTGTTTTTATTGGCACCGATTGTTAATAATGAAACTATTCGTATGATTTTGGTCATGATGGCCTTTTTGTCTATTTTATGGGGTAATTTAGTCGCGTTAATGCAAACTAGTTTGAAACGGTTGCTTGCTTACTCCTCAATTGCACATTTCGGTTATTTATTGATCGCTTTAATCTCTGTTCAATATCAAGTGCTTGCTTTAGAAACCATTGGCGTCTATTTAATCGGTTATATTTTGGCAAACATCTGTATTTTGGGTGTTATTAGTCTAGAGTCTCATTCAAACGAGCTACAAGATCATGAAAACGAAGTTGACCTCTCAGGTCTATTTTGGCGTAGACCAATATTAGCATTAACCATGGGAATTGGCTTATTATCATTAGCGGGGGTTCCGCTTACAGCAGGCTTTATAGGTCGTTTTTTACTGGTATTATTAGGCGTCACTGCGGAATTGTGGTGGTTGATAGCCGCTGTAGTAATAGGTAGTGCATTAGGACTCTATTTCTATGCACGTTTGATAATCAATCTTTATATCAGACCGACTTATCGCGATGATCAATTGCTAAACAATCCAGTAATTAAATTGAAATGGCAAGATATAAAAACAAGTGAACTTATTATTGGTTTATCTGCACTATTAATTTTAATTTGTGGCATTTATCCAAAATGGTTATTCAACTTGGTAAGCATGGCGCAATACTTAACAACCTAATAAATACGTTTCCGCCTTCATTATTATGTTGGCGGAATTATCATAGTATTATCCAATATAGAACGCTATTTTTTATACTTAAATGTATAGTGAACCTGAAACTTCTTGACAAGAAATAGTTAATAACAGATTTGTTTCTTGTGTTATAATTCTGACCTTTAATATTATATTTGAATCAAGAGGACCTGTATGGACTTTTTAATCTCTAATGCTTATGCTGCTGATGGCGCTACAGTTGAAAATAATCCTTATTTCTTACCTATCATGCTAGTTGTATTTGGTTTGTTTTTCTATTTTATGATTATGCGCCCACAACAAAAACGTGCTAAAGCTCATCGTGACTTAATGGCTGCTATTTCCAAAGGTGATGAAGTATTAACTAATGGTGGACTTATTGGTCGAGTAGCAAAAGTTAACGAAAATGGTTATATTGCGTTAGAATTAAATGATTCAACTCAAGTTGTGATCAAACGTGACTTTATCACATCTGTTTTACCAAAAGGGACAATGAAATCACTATAATAGTGTGTTTCCTATTATAGTTCATTGTGTTAATTACCTAATCCCACAAGAGAATACGTCGTGTTAAATCGCTATCCTTTGTGGAAGTACATTATGTTGGTCGTCGTGATTTGCGTCGGCCTTCTTTACGCACTTCCAAATATTTATGGTGAAGATCCTGCTATACAGATTTCTGGTTCAAATACTTCTGATATTGATATTACCACGCAAGATAAAATCAGAAAAATTTTGGCAGATAATCACATTGAAACCAAATCATTTGTTTTTGAAAATAAATCTATCTTAATCCGTGTTGGTGATAATGATACTCAGCTAAAAGCTAAAGAGTTGATTTCCAAAGAGCTAGGTGACGCTTATATTGTTGCTTTGAATTTGGCCCCAGCAACACCAAAATGGCTTACTGTATTAGGTGCAGAGCCGATGAAACTCGGTTTAGACTTACGAGGTGGTGTTCATTTCTTAATGGAAGTTGATATGACCACTGCATTAAGTAAACTCACAGAACAATCCATTGAAAATTTAAGATTTGAATTTAATAATAGTAAATTAAAATATAAAGCTCTTAATAAAGACGGTAACCAACAAATTGTCATGCAATTTGATAATACCGAAGATCGTAACAAAGCTATTACTAAGATCAATGGTATTCCAGATTTTAAACTTATCTCTCAAACTGAAAACAGTATTACCTTAAGCGTTAGTGAACAACGATTACAACAAGCTAAAAATGATGCAGTTCAACAAAATACGACCATTTTACGTAATCGGGTAAATCAATTAGGTGTAGCTGAACCAATTGTCCAACGCCAGGGTGCAGATCGAATTGTCGTCGAATTACCTGGTATTCAAGATACAGCATTAGCTAAAAGTATTTTAGGTGCAACTGCTACCCTTGAATTTAGACAAGTAAATGAAGAAAACACGGCTAATTTACCAGCCATGCTTGCAGGTGAAATGCGTGTACCTTACGGATCTGAAATCAAATATATGGAAAATGGGCGTCCTGTTTTACTCTATAAACGCATCGTTTTAACGGGTGATCATATTACCGACTCGTCGTTTAGAGTTAATGAATATGGTCAACCAGAAGTTTCCATTACGCTTGATAGTTCAGGCGGTAAGGCAATGTTAAACTTCACTCAAAAAAATATTCATAAAGCAATGGCTACATTATTTGTTGAATATAAAGATACCGGCAAACGTGATGAAAATGATAAACCGATTCTTGAAAAACAAGAACGTGTTATTAACGTTGCGACAATTCAAGGTATTTTTAGTGAACGATTCCAAGTAACGGGTATAAGCAGCGTTGATCAAGCTAGAAACTTATCCCTACTATTAAGAGCGGGGGCATTAATTGCACCAATTCAAATTATTGAAGAACGTACAGTTGGACCATCAATGGGACAAGAGAACATTACACAAGGTTTAGAATCTTGTGTATGGGGCTTATTAGTTTCTGTCATCTTTATGTTAATCATGTATCGTTTGTTTGGTGTATTTGCGAGCCTTGCATTAATCGCTAATCTTATTTTAATTGTCGGCATCATGTCTCTATTGCCTGGAGCAACATTAAGTATGCCTGGTATTGCAGGAATAGTGTTAACGGTCGGTATGGCGGTTGATGCCAATGTTCTGATTAATGAGCGAATAAAAGAAGAGCTTAGTAATGGTCGTGGTGTTCAACATGCAATAAATGAAGGATATGCAGGCGCTTGGAGTAGTATTTTTGATGCTAACCTAACTACATTAATTACTGCGGTTATCCTTTATGCCGTCGGCACAGGATCAATCAAAGGTTTTGCTATAACATTGGGTATAGGTATCATTACATCAATGTTTACATCGATTGTAGGTACTCGTGCATTAGCCAATCTTATTTATGGCGGTCGCCGTGTTAATAAGTTATCAATTTAGAGGTTTATTGTGATTGTTAATAAAAATGAAAATCATGATGTAAGAGAATTGAATCATGGCCGCAGAGTCCTCGACTTTTTAAAATTTGGCTTTGTTGCTTTTGTTATCTCAATGTTATTGGTAGTGGCATCGTTTGTTATTATCTTTGTCAAAGGTTTTAATCTTGGACAAGATTTTACAGGCGGTACGACTGTTGAAATAACCGTAACCAAAGACGTTAATCTTGATGATCTACGTAATAGTTTGCGTAATGAGGGTTATCATGAACCGATTGTGCAGTACTATGGTAGCAGTAAAGATATTATCATTCGATTACCTTCCGCTAAACAAGAGGACGGTGGTATATCATCAGTAATTGATAATGAATTGGGTGCAAAAATTTCTAATTTAGTACATAAAGAAATTGATGAAGATGCACAAATTAAACGAATTGAATTTGTTGGACCAACGGTTGGTGCAGAACTTGCTCAAGATGGTATTTTGGCAATTTGTGCAGCATTAGTTTGTATTCTGATTTATATTGCATTTCGTTTTGAATGGCGATTTGGTACTGGTGCGGTAGTTGCATTAGCACATGATGTTGTAATAACTGCTGGGTATTTATCACTGTTTGAACGTGAATTAGATCTAACAATTATTGCGGCGATGCTATCAATAATAGGTTATTCACTTAATGATACGATTGTGGTATTCGATCGAATTCGTGAAAACTTTAGAAAAATACGTCGAGCATCACCTTACGATGTTATTAACATCTCTTTAACTCAGACATTGCATCGAACCTTAATGACATCAGGTACAACGCTTGCTGTGGTTGTTATCCTTTATATTTTTGGTGGTTCTATGTTGAAAGGCTTCTCAGAAACATTAGGCGTTGGTATCGTACTTGGTACGATTTCATCGATTTATGTGGCTGCGTACATGTCACTTAAACTAGGTGTTAAACGTGAGCACTTTATGCCTCCAAAAGTAGAGGCTGAAGGCGCCGATCAACCTTCAATATTACCTTAAACCCATATTCTGCCACATTTATTGTGGCAGAAATTTTTTGATTAATTATCAGACAAATAACATCAAATAGATTGACACTTAATCTTTAGTTGCATATCATTACCCGCAGTTTCTACCTTTCTATTGGGGCCATAGCTCAGCTGGGAGAGCGCAACGCTGGCAGCGTTGAGGTCAGGGGTTCGATCCCCCTTGGCTCCACCAATTCAATAAACAGTAACATTCTTTAAAACCCTACAAAGTACACCAAACCCAGTAATAACAAGCCTTAAAGTCTATTTTATTGCCCATTAAGTATCAGTAAGGTACATTTACAACCATAATTTTTAGGTATATGCTTAGGTATACAAATACAATATATCTAAAAACCGTATACCTAAAATAATTATGGCAAGGAAAACACATCCATTAACAGACACCCAAATAAAAGCAGCCAAACCAAGAGATAAAGATTACTCTTTATTTGATGGCGGTGGTATGTATCTCTTAGTTAAATCGAATAATTCTAAAATCTGGCGTTTTAAGTATACGCGTCCATATACCAAAAAGGGCGCATTAATTAGCTTCGGTAGTTATCCTGAGGTTTCACTACAGCAAGCGCGAAAACAACGAGATGAAGCGCGAGAATTAATAAAGCAAGGTGTAGATCCTCAAGAGCACAAAGCAGAACAAGAACAACGTAAGCATGACGAAATTACTAGCACCTTTAAAAAGGTAGCCGCTGATTGGTTTAAAGTTAAAAGTGGCAAAGGACTAACTGAAAGCACCTTAAAAAGAACGTGGGAATCGTGGATAGGCTACACTAATTAGTACCAATTTTATAAGGTCATTGTTATGATAAACCAACAATAAAAAAAGGTAACAATAATGACAA